>JBPOJO010000318.1:0-11503 GCA_052033485.1 Bacteroidota bacterium
TTTTTAAAGAGGTGTTATTATCCTTTTTTGTAACTGTTTAGCCGGCGTTTACCGCGAGCTTTAGCCGGCGGATTGAAGGAAAAAAGTATCCTCAGCAAGCGAATAAAAGGTCGCAAGCTAAAGCTCGCGCTACATTCTTGGGCAAACCGGCTAAATAGTTACCCTTTTTTTAACTTTGAAAAATGAACTGTTTTGCAATTTTAAGCAATGTTTCGGAAAAAACAAAAGCAAACCTATAAGGTCTTCAAGTCCTTATAGGTTTTAGGTTAAAGAAATTTTTTCAGCGGCGAATCCGGCTCTTTTGCCATCGCTTTAAAAACTAATTTGTCCATCAAAACGGGGAAAAATTTGTTCAAAAAAACAGTCAATTTGCCCTGCAAAGTTAAAATAAGAATTTTTTTACGCTTCCGAACTGCTTTGAAAATATGCAGGGCGCATTCTTCGGAAGACATCATTTTTGCCTCATCGCGGGGCGATTCTCCTTGATGCGAACCGTCTGCGGCAAGGGCTGTTTTGCGAATGTTTGAGGCAGTAAATCCGGGGGCAACAATGAGCACATTCACGCCGTAAGGCATTAATTCACAACGAATTGTCTCCAAAAAACCCTGCAATGCGAATTTTGAGGCGGAATAGCCCGTTCGCGCCGCTAAGCCGCGAAATCCCGCAATAGAAGAGATTCCGACAATCGTGCCTTTTTGTTGAATGATATGCGGCAAAGCAAATTTTGTCAAAAAAACCGCGCCGTAAAAATTAATGTCCATGACTTGTTTGATAACATCAATTTCCAAGTCTTCAAAAAGTGCGCGCATTGAAATTCCGGCATTATTAATCAAAACATCAATTCTGCCGAATTTTTGAAGGGTTTCCTCCGTCATTTTTTTGCAGTCTGCTTCACAACTTACATCGCCTTGAATGCCGACAGCATCAATGCCTTTTTCGGCAAGTTCGCGGCAGGTGTCTTGTAAATTTTGCAAATTTCGCCCCGAAATCGCTACTGCATAGCCGTTTATGCCGAATTGAAAGGCAAGAGCTTTCCCGATTCCGGAGGTTGCGCCCGAAATTAAAACGACGGGTTTTTCTGATGTTTTCATGTCAAAAATTAAAAAAAATGTAACTGTTTAGCCTGAGCGTACCTTGAGCTTTAGCTTGCGGATTGAAGGAACAAGCCTGTAAACAAGCGAAATTAAGGTTGCAAGCTAAAGCGCACTGTACATTCTTTGGCAAACCGGCTAAATAGTTACCAAAAAACTATGTAAGAATAATTGCCGCAACGGTTAAATTGCTTGTTTCGTCAATCAAAATTGCGCCGCCGTTTTGTCGAATCAGCGCATATTCGTCATAGACGAGTGGCGAGGCTGTTTTGAGGTGGATTTTACCGACTTCATTCAAAACGACCGTTTCAAAATCAAATTCTTTTTCTAAAGTGTTGATATTCAGCTTATATTCAACACTTTTCACCGAACATTTTACGGTGCGGCTGTTGTGTTGCAAAAGATATTTACCGCCGATTTTGAGGGCTTTATTGTCCATCCAACAAAAATACGCCTCAATTTCTTGGCTGATTTTCGGTAAATTTTCCGTTCCGACAATCATATCGCCGCGGCTGATGTCAATTTCATCTTCGAGGTGCATAACAACACTTTCGCCGGCAAAAGCCTGAGGAGTTTGTGAAAGATTTTTTTCAATCATTTTCACAACGGAAGTTTTTCCGGAGGGCTGAATGCTGACGATGTCTCCTTTTTTGAATGTTCCGCTCACAATTTTGCCGGCATAGCCGCGATAATCATGCGCTTCTGTTGTTTGCGGACGCAAAACGAACTGCACCGGAAAACGCGGGTGCGTGAGATTAACATCTTTTTTGACTTCTACGGTTTCCAAAACAGAAAGCAGCGAATCGCCTGTGTACCAAGCCATATTTTCGCTTTTATTAACAATATTGTCGCCGATAAGAGCAGAAACAGGGACAAAAATAATCTCTTTCAAACCGAGTGTTTTGCCGAGTTGACGGTAATCGTCTTCGATTTTTTGAAAAACTGCTTGGTCAAAATTGACTAAATCCATTTTATTCACTGCAACAATAATGTGCGGAATGCCGAGTAAAGAGGCAATTAATGTGTGCCTTTTGGTTTGTTCAATCACGCCTTTTCGCGCATCAATGAGGATAACGGCGAGGTCGGCATTTGACGCGCCCGTAACCATGTTTCGCGTGTATTGCACGTGTCCGGGCGTATCTGCGATGATAAATTTGCGTTTTTCGGTAGCAAAATATTTATACGCCACATCAATCGTGATGCCCTGTTCGCGTTCGGCGCGCAGCCCGTCCGTGATGATAGCGAGGTCAATGTCGCCTGCGAGTTTATTTTTGCTTTGCTTTTCGACGGCAGTCAGTTGGTCAATCAAAATAGAATCGGTATCGTACAAAAGTCGTCCGATAAGCGTACTTTTGCCGTCGTCGACGCTGCCTGCGGTGATAAACCTGAGAATATCCATATTTTTGCGGGTAATAACTTATTTCAGCCAAACAGTCGCAAAAATACACTTTTGCAAAAGAAAAAACAATCCTTGCGGAAAAAAATTGCGAATTTGATTAAATTTGCCTTTTTTTGGGTTTTAAACACCGGTAAAAGCCGGCGGGATTCGTTCCGAAAAAATAAAAAATCATGGAAGAAACAGAACATCGCTTGCTGTTGCGCAACCTTGAAATCAGCGATTATGCGGACGTAAAGGAAATTTTTTTGTCCATTTATCCCAAAAAAGACGGTGTTTGGACGTTTGAAGAATTGGAAAGGCTGATAAAAAATTTCCCCGAAGGACAAATTTGCATAGAAGACAAGGGAAAAGTTGTCGCTATAGCCCTGAGTATCATTGTGGATTATTCAAAATTCGGCGACGACCACACTTACGCGCAGATTGTCGGTACGCCGGCTTTTATCAATCATGACCCCGACGGCAATGTGCTTTACGGCATTGATATTTGCGTTCACAAATTTTTTCGCAATATGCGTTTGGGAAGGCGATTGTATGATGCGCGAAAAGAAATTTGCGAACAGCTTGAATTAAAGGCGATTATCGCAGGCGGAAGAATGCCTTTTTACAACAAATATGCCGACCGCCTTTCGCCCCGCGAATACATCAACATGGTTACGACCAAAGAAGTCTATGACCCTGTGCTTACTTTTCAAATCACGAACGGTTTTCACGTCAAAAAAATTCTGAAAAACTACCTCCCGATGGACGCGGAATCTCACGCTTATGCGACGCTCATCGGTTGGGACAACGTATATTACACGGAGCGCAAAAAAACCATTGAGTTTCGCAAAACTTTCATTCGAATCGGCGTGGTGCAGTGGCAAATGCGAAATGTTCGTTCGTTGGAATCTTTTTTTGAAAATATTGAATTTTTTATTGATGCCGTCAGTGGTTACAAAGCGGATTTTATTCTTTTTCCCGAGCTTTTCAATGTTCCGCTCATGGCGCAATATAATGAAGATGACGCGGCAAAAGCGATTCGCAAATTGGCGGACGTAACGGAAGATATCAGGGACAAATTGGTCGAATATGCCCTTTCGTACAACATCAACATCATTGCGGGCAGTTTTCCGCTCTACGAGGAAGGCGCGCTTTACAATGTTTCTTACCTATGTCGGCGCGACGGAACTTGGGATTCGCAATACAAAATTCACATTACACCGAGCGAAGTGAATGATTGGGGAATGGTTGGCGGCAACAAAATCAAAGTTTTTGATACGGACGTTGCCCGAATCGGTATTCAAATTTGTTATGATGTCGAATTTCCGGAACTTTCGCGCATATTGTCCGAGCAGGGAATGCAAATTCTTTTTATTCCTTTTGCGACTGATACGCGCAACGGCTACCTGCGTGTGAGGCGTTGTGCGCAGGCGCGGGCTGTCGAAAATGAGTGTTTTGTGGCGATTGCGGGCAGTGTGGGCAATTTGCCGAAAGTAAAAAACATGGACATTCAATATGCACAATCTGCGGTTTTTTCGCCGTCGGACTACTATTTTCCGAACGATGCGATTGTGGCGGAATCAACGCCGAATACGGAAATGACCATCATAGCGGATTTGGATTTGGATTTGCTCAAAGAACTTCACACGCGAGGAAGCGTGCGAAATTTGACCGACAGGCGAACTGACCTTTACGAAATTCACTACAAAGGAGAAAAATAAAATGGATTTTAAACTCAATTTACCGCTTGTTGCCGCAATTTTGCTCACAGGTGTCGGTTTGTATTATTTTCTTTTTGAAAACGAAAAAACCGGAATATGGCTTTTTTTGCTTGCCGGCGCAGGATTAAATTTTGTCATTTCATTTCGCATGAAAGGAAAAGAAAAAAAATAATTGCCGCATCGCAAGATAATTTCGCCGTCGCTTAAGTCCTCACAAGCGACAAAAAAACTCACGAAGTCGTTTGTGAGGACACAAAAAACGGCGAAAGTCGTTGACTTTTTCATGCCCTTTTTTAACACGATTCATTTTCGGGCAGTTGATGTACATCAAAGATTTATTTGTCGTTATAATCAATTTCGGCATTTTTTTTGGTGTTTGTTACGCAAAGTAAATATAACATTTCTTTGTTTTTATTGACAAAAAAATGACAAAAAACAGCTTAAACGTTTTTTGTTTATTATATTTGTCTTGAATGATTTCAAATCTCACCCCCCAAAAGCGATGAAAATTTTATTCTTGTGCTTATTATTTTTTGTAAACTCCTTTGTTTTCGCCCAAAACACGGTTGAAGTATATACCTTAGACGGCTGCGAACGTTGTGCCTACGTGGTCGAACAGCTAAAAAAATCAGGCGTTAAATTTGCAGACTTGCCTGTCGAGCGAGAATCAAACAGTGAATTGATGATGGAAAGACTTGCTGCAAGCGACACGCCCGCAGGAGAAATTACGATGCCCGTTGTAGTTTTTAACAGTAAAACCTACGCTAATATTCCCGATTTAGAGGCACTTTGTAATGAAATTGTCAGTTTGGCAGGTACTGATGCTAATGATGAAAATGTTGCCGACGCGAAGACGAGCAAACAAACACAAACGCCCGAAACAAACTCTGCTGACGGCGATAAAGAGCCTGAAAACATGAAAGGACTTTTGGAAAGACATAATTGTTTCAGAAATGAAGTGGGCATACAGAATTTAGTTTGGTCAAATGAGTTGGCTGCTTATGCGCAAGAATGGGCAAACGAATTAGCTTCAAGAGGCTGTCAGATGAACCATCGCCCTCGTGACGGGAAATGGAAACAACGGTACGGAGAAAATATTTATTGGGCGCAAGGCATGAATCCGACACCTTCCGATGTAGTCAATAGTTGGGGGGAGGAAAAGGCTTATTTTGACTTTGAAAAATTGGCGTGTAAGGGTGAATGGTACACTTGCGGTCATTATACGCAAATTATTTGGGAAAATACCACAAAGGTTGGCTGTGCCTTTGCGCGTTGCAACAATAATCAGGTTATTTGGGTTTGCAATTACAATCCACCGGGGAATTATATCGGACAAAAACCGTTTAAGAAAAAATAATAAGTAATCAGCCAAAATTAAAGTTTAAAACCTTATAGGTTTGATGCAAAAAGGACTCAAATTAAAGTTTAAACCTATAAGGTTTTTAAAACCTTATAGGTTTGATGCAAAAACGACTCAAGAACTAAAATTTCTATAGCTAAAATTTTTCACGCGGAATTTTTAAAGAGGGAGAAAAATCGGGGTTTGAGATGAAACAAACAAAGGCTGCTGCATTGATTTATTGAGCATTAAATTTGCGCGAGTACTTAAATCGTTTTTCGCAGTTATGGAGCTGTTTTTTTACTCAAAAACTTGCCTGCGCCGATAAATCAATCAAACGCAGGCAAATTGTTTTGGTGTAAATCGAATTGTCTGAAAAAAATATCAGCAAATATCTTCTCCGACACGAATTTTTTCCAAAACTTCGCGCACGGCAGAAAAAGAAACTACTCGCGTTTTAAAATATTCCGTTACCGATTTAACCTCTTTTTCGCTTGCCTCAAAACTTCTCAAAATATTGAGCAGGTGCATTTTCATGTGTCCTTTTTGTATTCCGCTTGTTACAAGGGATTTAACCGCACCGAAATTTTGTGCCAAACCGACGGCAGAAATGATTTTCATTAAGTCCTCCGCATCGGGATTGCCCAAAATTTGCAAACATCTTTTTACTTGCGGGTGCAAATTTGTCAAACCGCCGACCGTGCCGACTGATAAGGGGAGTTCAATCCAAAACCGAAAAATGCCGTTTTCGACCGTACAATCCGACAAACTGCGGTATTGTCCCGTGCGCGAGGCGTGCGTGTGTCCGCAGGCTTCTACGGCACGAAAATCATTTCCCGTTGCCAAAACAACGGCATCAATTCCGTTAAAAATGCCCTTGTTGTGTGTTGTGGCGCGAAAAATATCTTTTTTTGCAATTTCGACCCCTTTTTGAAAACGTGCCGCAAATTCCTCCGGCGCGTATTCTTCAATGCCGGTCAGTTGTGCAACAGGGCACTCAACCGATGTGCGAACAAGGCATTGCGGCGTGTAGTTGGAAAGAATTGACATGATGACATTGACATTTCTTTCATTTTCGGAAAAAATCGGCTCGTCTGCAATTCTTTTTTTCAATACTTTTGCAAATGTTTCGAGACATGAATTGATAAAATTCGCGCCCATGGAGTCGCATGTATCAAAAGCGGCGCGCAACTGAAAATAATTCGGCTCAATATGTCTCAAATCTAAAAGTTCGATATTTTGAATTCCGCCCCCTCTGCGCCGCATATTCGCCGTAATATCAGCAGTTTCGGCAAAACATAGTTCTTTTATTTCATCAAATTTATAAAGAAGTTTGTTAAAATCTCCGTTCCATAAAAAATGTACTTGCCCGATTTTGGTCATGCCGATAATTTCGGAGCGAAAACCGCCTTTATCGAGCCAATATTTTGCTGATTTAGCGGCAGCGGCAACGACCGAACTCTCTTCAATCACCATCGGCACGGCGTAAATTTTTCCGTTAATCAAAAAATTCGGAGCGATTCCGAGCGGCATGTAAAAATTTGAAACCGTATTTTCGCTGAATTCATCATAAAGTTTTTGCACTTGCTTATTTTGATGCCAATAACTTTTTAATTCTTCGGCTAAACTTGTGTCGCCGACTTGTTCGGCAAGCCAAAGAAGTTTTTGCTCTTTCGTGAGCTTAGAATAGCCCTCAATGATATGCATACGATTATTGTTTTTTTATTTTAAAGCGAAAATTTGTTGTTTTTTAAAGCCGATTTTCATGTAACATCACTTTCCGGCTGCGAAAACGCCGGTTTTTGTGCTTTATTTGTAACTATTTAGCCGGTTTGCCCGAGAATGCAGCGCGTGCTTTAGCTTTCGACCTTACTTTCGCTTGTTGCATAATATCTTCCTCCTTAAATCCGCAAGCTAAAACTTGAAATCCGCAAGCTAAAGCTCGCGGTACAAGCCGGCTAAATAGTTACGAAAAAAGACATTCAGGCAGGAAGAGAAAATTCAAAACCCGTAAAAATTTAATTTTACGGGTTTGAGTGATTATCAGAAGTTTTGTGCGAGATATTCGCTGACTCCTTCTTTTGTAGCTGACATCGCTTTTTTGCCTTCGCCCCAATTTGCCGGACAAACCTCGCCGTGTTTTTCGACGTGCGACAAGGCTTCGACAAGGCGCAAATATTCGTCAATGTTGCGACCGAGCGGGAAATCGTTGATAGAAGCGTGTTTGATAATACCTTCCTTGTTGATTAAAAATGTGCCGCGCAATGCAATCGGAGCACCTTCAAATGTGAGTTCGCCCATGTCATTATAGGTGTAATCGCCGCCGAGAACGCCGAAATTCGTCGAAACGGTTTTTGAAACATCTGCAACAATCGGGTAAGTTACGCCCTCAATGCCGCCTCTGTTGCGCGGAGTGTTGAGCCAAGCGAGGTGTGTTTCTTCGGTATCGGTAGAGCAGCCGACGACAACGCAATCGCGTTTTTCAAATTCTGCCAATTTATCTTGGAACGCCAAAATTTCGGTCGGGCATACGAAGGTAAAATCTTTGGGATAGAAAAAGAAAATGACGTATTTTTTTCCGAGATATTGTTCAAGGGAAAAATTATCGACGATTTCTTCACCGTTGATAACGGCAGGTGCGCTGATTTGCGGAGCAATTTTATTGACGATAGCCATTGAATTGAGATTTGATTTTGATACAACAAATATACAAAAAACTTGATTCAAAACTATTTTGTCGAAAAAAAGTTGCGAAAAATGAATTTTTTTGAAAAATATTTGCTTTTTGCGGGCTTTCGTGAGGACACAAGAACTGCGGCAATGAAAAATTAAATTTTTGCTGCGGCAAACTGCTTATTATCGGCGTTATGATTTTATTGAAAACCCTTTTTATACGGAGTTCTTTTTTGAACTTTTTCGGTTTGTGAGTCCCAAGTAATTTCATAATGTTCACAATCACGACTTCTGACATTTTTGAGGTTCAAATCGCCGCAAACATGCATGCGAAAAAAGGCATTTTTCCCTTCAAAAGCGAGTAAAGTGATGCTTGTTTTCAATAAATCCTGTTCCCGAAGTTGAATTTTTTTAATAATTTCGCCCGTTTCAATTTGAATTATATCAAAGCAATGTTGCCCTTTTTGGTCATATTCGTAAAAAAAATGTTCGGCATCAAGCATGCGCAAAAGTTGCGAATTTTTAGTTGCATCGGCGTTGAGCGCGTATTTCCATTTTTCTTTGCCTGTTGTAATGTCAATCAAGGCAACATTTTTTCGGTCAATATAATGCAACAAATATTGCAAGTTAAGTACTTGAAAATCATGCCCTAAGCCGCCGATTTGGTGCAAGAGTTTTCCGCTGTTTTTGTCCAAAATATTGACGGCAATTTTTTTGTCTTTAAATTGAGCTTCCGATTTTTTTACAACGATAAAGTCATCAATGAGATAAGGATAATCCATGATAATGAGCGTGTTGTCGGAAATTTGAAAGGGTAAAGCGGATTTATCATTTGCTTTGTTGTGCCAAAGCAGTGTTTTGGTATTGAGGTCAAAAGCCGAAATGCCGTAAAAATTTTCGCGTTTTCGCGCCTCTTCTGCCTCTTTATTGAGCAAAATTTGGTTAAAAGAAACACAGACAAAAATTTTTGAATCATCTTTGGAAAATAATATTCGCTCTTCCGCCTTTTGTGAAAAGGGCAAAACAGGATTATTCGCCAAGAAAGAATCCAACTCCGTATAAAGAATCCAATTTTCTTTGAAACTCGGGGAATCAAAATCTTCAATCGGTGCATTATGAGCAAAACGCTCATTTTCCTCAATCGGTTTGGGATTGCACGAAAAAATTAATTGGCTGAGGAGTGCCAAAATCGCGGAAGAGATGCCTTTTAACATGCTACGGTTGTTTAAAATTTGAGTGTACCGCAAACATAAGTTGCGGTACACGTGGGATTTAAGGACGAATTTAAGCAAACCAAGCCTCAATTTCGGCTTTATCGGGTAGTTTAACGTCAATTTTCATTTTTTTACGCATACCGCCGATGTCATTCGCAATTTTATTCGGATTAGCGGCTTTCAGCGCGTCAATGGTGGTAAAACCCATATTTTGCAAAAGCGGAATCAGTTCTTCGCGCACACCGATTGCGGTATAATCGCTTGTTTTCGCAACTTCATCGCGTTTTTCGGGACGCATTTGCGGAAAGAAAAGAACGTCCTGAATAGAAGGCTGATTAGTCATCAGCATCGTCAAACGGTCAATGCCGATGCCCATGCCCGAAGTCGGCGGCATACCGTATTCCAATGCGCGCAGAAAATCTTGGTCAATGAACATCGCCTCGTCATCGCCTTTTTCAGACAATTTTAACTGTTCTTCAAAACGTTCTCTTTGGTCAATCGGGTCGTTCAATTCGGAATAGGCATTGCAAAGTTCCTTTCCGTTGACCATCAATTCAAAACGTTCGGTCAATTCAGGATTTGTGCGGTGTTTTTTACACAAAGGCGACATTTCAGTCGGATAATCGGTGATAAAAGTCGGCTGAATGAGGTTTTTTTCGACATATTCACCAAAAATTTCATCTATCAACTTGCCTTTTCCCATACTGCCGTCGGTTTTAATGTGCAATTTTTGACAGACTTCACGCAGTTGCTCTTC
Source organism: Bacteroidota bacterium (assembly GCA_052033485.1). Classification (GTDB taxonomy): domain Bacteria; phylum Bacteroidota; class Bacteroidia; order Cytophagales; family Bernardetiaceae; genus JBPOJO01. Next base: position 10,174 of record JBPOJO010000318.1, read on the forward strand.
ACTCATGCCGGCGATGTCAATATCGGTATATTTTTTTATTGCCTCATACATGCTCATTCTCGCGAAAGGCTTTTTGAAATTAATAAGATTTTTTCCGACTTGTACTTCCGTTGTGCCGTGCAAGGCTTTTGCTGTGCGCTCCAACATTTCCTCCGTAAAATCCATCATCCAAAAATAGTCTTTGTAAGCAACGTAAATTTCCATGACGGTAAATTCGGGGTTGTGCGTTCTGTCCATGCCCTCATTTCTGAAATCTTTTGCAAACTCATAAACGCCGTCAAAACCGCCGACTATCAACCTTTTGAGATACAATTCATTGGCAATTCGCAAATAAAGAGGCATATCAAGGGCGTTGTGGTGCGTGATGAACGGACGTGCGCTTGCGCCGCCCGGAATCGGTTGTAAAATCGGGGTTTCGACCTCGAGCCACCCGTTTTCGTTGAAAATTTCGCGCAAAGTGTTCATGATTTTAGTGCGTTTGACAAAAACATCTTTGACTTGCGAATTGATAATTAAATCCACATAACGGCGGCGATAGCGAAATTCGGGGTCAGAAACCGCATCGTAGACGTGTTTTTGACCATATTCGTCGGTTGCCTCTTTGACAACGGGCAATGCTTTTAGAGATTTATTCAACAAAGAAAATTCTGTTACATGCACGGTAACTTCTCCTGCCTGCGTGCGAAAAACATATCCTTTAACGCCGATAATGTCGCCGATATCCAATAATTTTTTAAAAACCGTGTTGTATAAAGTTTTGTCTTCACCCTGACAAATGTCATCACGGCGAAAATAAAGCTGAATTCGTCCGCTGCTGTCCTGCATTTCGGCAAATGAGGCAGAGCCTTGCACGCGCATACTCATCAAACGACCGGCTAAACAAACTTCCGAATATTTATCCTTATCTTCGTCATTAAATTCCTTTTTTATCTTTTCTGCATGAATATTTACGGGGTAGAGGGCGGCGGGATAGGGTTCTATTCCTAAACTGCGCAATTCTTTGAGTTTTTCTCTGCGAAGGATTTCTTGTTCGTTAAGAATCATAATTGAAAAAAATTAATTTCGGCAAAGATAATTCAAAAACGTTTTTTTTCAAAAATTTAAAAAGTTTTTCGTGCAATGTGCTGTCCGAACGGAAGAAATTTTGAAAAAAAGGGTGTTTTTTTTTGGGGGGGGCGATGTTGATTATTTTTCACTTTTCAAAATGTATATTTTTTGCCCTGTTGCTTTATTTTCTACGCTGTCCGCAAAAAAGGCGCGGATTTCAGGTTCTACATGAGCATTTTTGTCTACAACAGCCCATTTTACCCTCATTTCTTGTATGTATGCT
>JBPOJO010000607.1:0-3899 GCA_052033485.1 Bacteroidota bacterium
TCATGGCTTCCGTCAGCGACATCGGCATTTCAAAATACAAAGATTTCGCTCCTTTTGATGTGCCGAACCAACCTAATACACCAAATCCGGGTGATTTTGGCGAATATCTTTCTCCTATGGTTGTGCCTAATTATTGGGTTAATATTCACAGTGCGGAAGTTGCCGTAACCGGATTTTCCGAATTTTACATTCATTCCGATTTCAACAACGATATTTTGCCCGTAACTTTTGTTTCTTTCAAAGCAGTTCGTCAGGAAAAAAATGCTTTGCTCGAATGGGTAACGGCTACGGAAAAAAATAACCTCAAATTCGTGATTGAAGCTGCGGTTAAAAATAATCCTTTTGAAGAATTGGAATTTGTGAAAATCGGTGAAGTGGCGGCAGGAAATTCTCCGTCGGGACGAAAATATCAATTTACAGACGACACGCCGAACAAAACAGGTATTCGCTATTATCGCATCAGACAAGTTGATACGGACGGCGCGGAAACGTATTCTAAAATCGAATCATTGATTTTCCTTGAAGATTTAGATGCTGCTTATATGCGTGTGAATCCGAATCCTTTCAATGAAAAATTAAACATTGATGTTTTCTCTGCCAAAGAAGAAAACAGTGAAATCGGTGTTTATGATGCGAAAGGCGCGCTTTTGATGAAAAAAATTATCGCTGTAAAACCCGGTTTCCAAGTATTCACACTTGATGCCGGCACTCTTCCGAGCGGTGTTTATTTTGTCAAAACAGAGATTTCCGGAAAAATATTAACGGAAAAAGCTGTTAAAGAATAATTTTTGCTTCTTCAGCCGCAGAAAAAAACTGCGGCTGAAGAACTTTCATTTTTTAGGGCATAAGCGGTTTTTGAATCGAAAAAATTCGTTTTTTGTAATTATTTAGCATGATGGCAAAAAATTACCAAATGCAATTATCTTGGACTTTAAAAGAGCTAAATTTAGCCGGCACGTCATTACTATCAGGCTAAACAGTTACCATTTTTTTATTTTTAAAAATAATTTGCACGGTTCAATCCACTGATTTTTTTTTAATTTTACGCGGGTGAATTTCTTTTTCCCAAAATTTCAAAACCATGAAACAAATATTCTTTCTTGCGGCATTCTTTTTTTGCTTTGCCGCACAAGCACAAGATTTCAGTGCCGGTTACGTTAAAAACTTGCTGACAAACGGCTCTTCGCGCAGTTGGAAAGCCCAAAAAGTGCTCAAATTGCGGCAAGACATCACGGCAAGTTTGCAAGCCTGCGAAATGGACAATCTTTTCATTTTAAAATCTGACGGCACTTTTGAGGTTCGCGAGGGCGCAAGCAAATGCAGCGCATCTGCCCCCGAGCTTATTATGAGCGGCACATGGACGTATGACGAATCTCTTCATTATGTCAATTTTACGGCAGGCGAAGAAAAATTTACTTGGGGCTTAAATGTCCTCACGGCGGAAAAAATCTCGATTTACAAAACTCACCCTGACGACAATTCGCTTGACAGGGCTTACGAGTTGGTTTATTAAGGCTCGCCTGCAAGACTTTATAGCTCTTGGATTCAAAATTATACCGTAAGCCGATAGCTTACGGTATAATTTTTTGTAATAGTTTTGCCGATTCTCGGGCAAAGAGCAATGACAGTGAAAGCAGAAATTTCATCGGCTAAAAGTTCCCCCGACTTAGTTTTTAGATTAAACGCAACTATTTAGCCGGAATGTACCGCGAGCTTTAGCTTGCGGATTTATGGAACAAGCCGTATCAACAAGCAAATTTAAGGTCGCAAGCTAAATCTCGCAGTACAATTTTTGACAAACCGGCTAAATAGTTACGATTAAACAAGATAAGGGAAATTCCGAAAGAGAATAAAACCGACTAATTCATGCGCGAACGCCAAGCGGAAGGTTTCTCGTCGCGGCTTGTTGTAGCCTTGTTTTCGGTATTTTTTCCGCTTTTTTGCTCCGCAAAATATGCCGCAAATTTAGCAGCCGCAGCCGCCTCTTCCTCCGTTAAAACCTCCTGCAAACATTCAGGCGTGAAGAAATTTTGAACAAACTTTGTGTCAAACGCGCCGCCTCTGAACTCCTCATGTTGCATCACGAATTTACAAAAAGGCAAAGTCGTTTGTAGACCGCTGATGCGATATTCATCAATTGCCCGAATCATGCGCTCAATCGCCTCTTCACGATTTTTTCCGTGTGTGATGAGTTTTGCAATCATCGGGTCGTAATAAATCGGAATATCCATGCCCTGCTCAAAACCGTCATCAACGCGCACACCGTTTCCTTGCGGTCTGACGTAAGTTTTTAGGTTTCCGATGTCGGGCAAAAAATTATTTTGAGGGTCTTCGGCATAAACCCGAATTTCGACGGCATGACCGTTAATTTTCAAATCTTTTTGTTCAAAAGGCAACTTTTGCCCTTCCGCCACACGAATTTGTTCTTTAACCAAGTCAGTTCCCGTAATCATTTCAGTAACAGGGTGTTCGACTTGCAAACGAGTATTCATTTCGAGAAAATAGAAATTTTCCAAAGTACTGTCGGCAACAAATTCGACCGTTCCTGCGCCGTGATATTCGCAAGCTCCCGCAAGTAAAACGGCACATTCGCCCATTTTAGCACGCATTTCGGGCGACATGAGTGCGGCAGGAGCCTCCTCTACAACTTTTTGATGTCGTCGTTGAATGCTGCATTCACGCTCAAAAAGATAAACAGAATTTCCGTGTTTATCCGATAAAATTTGAATTTCAATGTGTTTAGGAGATGTAATATATTTTTCAATAAAAACCGCGCCGTCTCCGAATGCCGAAATTGCCTCGCTCACGGCGCGTTGCATTTGTTCTTCAAATTCACTTTCGTTTTCGACAATTCGCATACCTTTTCCGCCGCCGCCCGCACTTGCCTTAATCAAAACAGGGTAGCCGATTTTGGCGGCTTCAGTTTTGGCGGCAGAAATATCGGTAATAGCCTCGTCAAGTCCGGGCACAAGCGGTACACCGATGCGTTTTGCAAGTTGTTTTGCCGCAATTTTGCTCCCCATCATGTTAATGGATTTTGCAGTGGGACCGATAAAAATCAGTCCGTTGTCAGTTACGGTTTGTGAAAAAACGGCATTTTCAGAAAGAAAACCGTATCCGGGGTGAATAGCATCTGCGCCGGTGATTTTTGCCGCCTCAATAATTTTATCCTGTCTCAAATACGAATCGGCAGAAGCGGGTCCGCCCAAACAAACGCCTTCATCGGCATATCGTACATGAGGAGAAAGGCGGTCTGCGTTGCTGTAAACGGCGACGGTTTTTATCCCCATTTCACGTGCCGAGCGCATTATACGAAGGGCAATTTCACCGCGATTAGCTACAAGTATTTTTTTTATTTTCATATTTTGCAAGCCTTTTTTTTGCAAATATACACTTTAAAGTCAGAAATGCTAAAAATAATTGCAACAATTTAGGTATTTCAAGCAACTTGATTACGCGGGAAAAACTAAAAAAAACAAGTAAATTGCTTGTGATTCAGTAAAATAAATGCAAAAAAGTCAAGCTAACGTAGCCTGACTTTTCCCAATCAACAAAATTATTCCCCATGATGAAAAACAAAAACCAAAAACAAAAACCAATTTCTTTATTCGAAAAATAAAATATAATTTATGCTGCAAAAGTCGAAATAATATTTCTGATTTGCAAATTATTTAACTTTTTTATTATTTCGGAAACCGCTCTGTGCCGTTTCAAGATATATAACTTCAATTTTTTAAAAATGTTTTATGAACCAATGATTTTTTTTTTAAAAACATTTTCACCTTATGTAAACTCCTTTTAAATAGGCGTTTATATTTTTTAAATATCTTTTAAGCGCAATAAAAAAAATTTTTTAAAAATTTATTGACAAGATTTTAACCTTTTTTTTGCAGCAAAAC
>JBPOJO010000615.1:0-9403 GCA_052033485.1 Bacteroidota bacterium
CTCCGCCAATACATTGGCAAAAATGTCGACGGGATTGTGCGACAATTTGCTCACGGCGGTTTATTTATCGGCAAGATGCCCTGTTTTTTTTGCCCCCGCCATGGATTTGGATATGTACGCGCACCAAGCGGTGCAAGAAAATATTGCCCGACTAACCCGTTTTAAGCAACATTATTTAATTGATGCTGAAGAAGGTGAATTGGCAAGCGGATTGGAGGGAAAAGGACGAATGGCGGAACCGGAAAAAATTATTGATATTTTGGCGAATTTTTTTGCTTCAAAAAACGATTTTGCCGGCAAAAATATCGTGATAACTGCCGGTCCGACGCGCGAAGCGATTGACCCTGTGCGCTACATCAGCAATCATTCTACGGGAAAAATGGGCTTTGAAATTGCAAATGCTTTTGCGCGGCGCGGCGCGGCGGTACGCCTGATTGCGGGCGCGATTCCCGATACGGCACTCCTGCCCGGAATACGCCTTGTGCGCGTGATGTCGTGTGAGGAAATGTTTTCGGCGGTTAAAGAGGCGTTTGAAGACGCGAATATTTTTGTTTTTTCTGCTGCCGTGGCAGATTATCGCCCGAAAACGATTGCCTCAGAAAAAATTAAGAAAAAAGACGACGAAATGTTCATTGAGTTGGTGCGCAATACGGATATTGCTTTTGAAATCGGAAAAATGAAAAAAAACGGACAAATTTCGGTCGGATTCGCGCTCGAAACGAACAATGAACTCGAAAATGCCCAAACAAAATTATTGAAAAAGAATTTTGACATGGTCGTGTTAAATTCGCTGCGCGATTCTGGAGCAGGATTTGCGCACGATACGAATAAAATCAGCATTTTGACAAGGGAAAACCTTGTTAATTTTGATTTAAAAAGCAAAAATGCCGTTGCGGAGGACATTCTCAACACACTTTTGACTTTGTTGAAATAATTTTCTTTTACGATTTAGTCCGAGTGTACCGCAAGCATTTAGCTTTGCATCTATCAGCTTGCGATTTCATCTCGTTAAGGTCTCAAGCGGATAGTTCGCGAAATAATGTTTTGCAAACCGGCTAAATATCTGCATTTTTTTTGACAGTTTTAGCCTGAAAAAGTAGTGAAAAACTCGGCACTGAAGTTAAGGCGTTTGATGTTGGCTTTATTATTAAAAATGCAAATGTTTGATAATCAGTTAATTGTATCAGCATCGCTTCCTTTGTTGCGCTTAGATTCGCTTTCGAGGCTGCACTATTTTAATCAACCTGCATTTTTGATTTTTGATGTACAAAAAGCTCATTTAAAAAATATTCAACTTGCTGATTTTCAATTATTTAAAGACAAAAATATATCGATTTCTCATGCTGCGGCATTGTTTTATCGGGGGCGCAAAAATATTTTTCTTTTCGCACGAACCTACAAGGGAGTTCCCGTGTCGGGTAGTCAATTTGCCGACAGTATACACTTCGGAAATCCCTTGAGAGAAGATTTTTACACTCACGCGCCGCTTTGGAGAGTATTTAGCTATCCTGATTTTAAAAAAATTACTGATTTGTCAAGGGTGCCTCATTTTTCAAAAATAAATTATTTAGGCTATACCTATACGGAGGCAAATTTGTTTTTTGAAAAAAACTCATGTTGGCAATATGTGCCGACTGACGGCTATTTGAGGCGATATGATACCGATAATTTTCAAAATGCGGACAGTATTCTTTTACCAAAGTCTTTGCGTGAATTTGAAAACGGTCAAGGAAAAAAGTCTGATTCGGGAGACAGTATTTTTAATTTAGCACCTTATTATCAAAGAGTTGTAAAGCAGTTTTTTAGAAAAAAAAGGCGTTGGTTTTTTTTAACAGAGGTCAAAAAAAACGGATTTTTTGGCGAAAAGAAAAGTTATGAAATTCATGTATTTTCCGCCGCAAATTGCCCGGAAAGCAAAGTTTTTGTTGTACCCGAAAGGCAGGAAAATGCACTTATCGAAAATGTTTGGATACAAAATAATAAAATTTATTGTCTGTACAGAATAAGAGATAAAATTCTCATTTTCCGCTATACTCAATTTTAAAAATTACGGGTTTTAAGTTCGCAAGCAAAAAATGCTCGCAGGACAGTTTTTTTTTCTTTTTTTCTACGATTTTCATGACCGTACACTTTTACAAAGAAAAATTCGTTATGAAAATTATTTACAAAAAACTCACTCAAACACATTTTTTATGACCATTAAAATTTTGTATTCGACGCTCCTTTTTTCATTTCTTCTTTTTTCAAATACTTTTGCGCAAGAAGTCGCCGATAAAGCAAAAGAAGCGGTACTTTTAGACAGAATGGCGTTTTCGGCTTGCGGTTGTATCGGCAAACTCAATATTCTTAGCCGAAATTTGCCGCAAAACGAAGCCGATAAACTTGTGCAAGAATGTTTTGCGGGGGCTTTTATGCCCGAAATGAACAATATCGCTGACATCTACGGAAAAGTTGTGCTTAATGAAAAGTCGGCAGAGCGAAATAAAATTTTGTTTGAATTAGGCAAAAAAACCGGTTTGCGTATGTTTGAGCAACAATGCTCCGCTTTTATTGAATATACCAAAAAGTACGGCAAAAAAGAATGGCAAGATATGCCGACGGCACAGATAATCGGCAAATTGAAGGGAACAGGGCAGGATTTGGCGCCGCATATCTTAACGGAAGAAAATCAAAAAACGAAAAAATATTATTTGATTTCTGCTCATGCCAATACGCTGAAAGATGTTCTTTCCTTAGAGGCTTTGAAGGATAAAGTCGTTCAGATAACTTTCGATTACCTCTTTTTGTACAATCCCGCAGACAAAAAATACGAAAAAGTGAAGGTGCTGACATCACTTACCGCGAAATAAAAATGTCGCTGAAATGTTTCCGAAACTTGCTTTTGTACAAAACAGTTTAGCTCAAAGTGCCCTGCGAGCACTTTGATTGTTTATTTATACCATGCAAATTTAATGAATTAAAATTCGACGGGCATTTTGGCAAATGTTTTTTTAGGTATCACATTAAATTTAAAAATGTCAGCCAACACATTGATTTTACTTGTTTTTATCGGACTTAAGTTTTTCATGCAATATTGGCTTTTAAGTCCGGAGTATGATTTACAGCGCGATGAATTTTTGCATCTCGACCAAGCAAATCACTTGGCTTGGGGCTATTTATCCATTCCGCCTTTCACTTCTTGGACTTCTTACCTGATGCAGATATTAGGCAAGGACGTTTTTTGGATAAAATTTTTTCCCGCACTTTACGGCGCATTGACCGTTTTGACTGTTTGGAAAGCGACGGAGGCTTTAAACGGTAGTTTATTTGCCAAAATTTTGGGCGCAACTTGTGTGCTTTTATCCGCGCTTTTACGCCTCAATATGCTGTATCAACCTAATTCTTTTGACGTTTTGGCTTGGACTCTTGTATATTTTTTCTTGTTGAAATACGGAAAAACGGACAATGCAAAATGGCTTTTTTGGGCTGCCGGAGCGTTTTCGCTTGGTTTTTTGAATAAATACAACATTATTTTTCAAATTCTCGGACTTTTGCCCGCGCTCTTACTGACAAGGCAAAGGAAAATTTTTGTTCAAAAAAAGTTCTTTTACGCCCTTGTTTTAGGTATTTTAATAATTTTACCGAATATTATTTGGCAAATCGGCAACGGGTTTCCTGTTTTCAAACATTTAGAAGAGCTGTCTGCCACACAATTGGTGCACGTGAGTCGCTCTGATTTTTTGGTATCACAATTTTTGTTTTTTTTGGGCGCATTTGCAGTGTTATTCGCATCGTTTTACGCCTTACTTTTTTATCAAGCCTTTGCGCCATACCGCTTTTTCTTTTGGTCACTGCTCTTTACTTTGGCGATTTTTATATTTTTTAAAGCAAAAGATTATTATGCAATAGGTATATACCCAATATACATCGCGTTCGGAGCGGTTTTTCTCGGAGAAATTTTAAAAGAAGGGCGAAAAAGGTACTTGCAAGGAGTTTTTTTGGCGATTCCGCTCTTGCTTTTTATTCCGATTTATGAGGTAGCTTTTCCGAATAACTCCCCCGAATACATTGTTGCACATTCGGAAAAACACAAAAAAATGGGTATGTTGCGTTGGGAAGACGGCAAAGAACACGATTTGCCGCAAGATTTTGCGGATATGTTAGGATGGCGGGAATTGGCTAAAAAAACTGACAGCGTATATGAAAACATGCCCGATAAACACAAAACGCTTGTTCTTTGCGACAATTACGGGCAAGCGGGAGCAATAAATTTTTATTCTCGGCATGGCATAAAAGCCGTCTCGTTCAATGCCGACTATTTGAATTGGTTTGATTTGACAATCAATTACGAAAATGTTATCAGAATAAAAGAGCGCGGCGATGTGCAAGAAGAATTGGCTGAAACCTCCCCTTTATTTCAAAACGCATACCTCTCCGATTCCGTTACAAATAAGTTTGCAAGAGAATTCGGAACGGTAATATTTGCCTTTACGGGGGCAAAAACAGACATCAGGGCACGATTAAGAAGCGAAATTAAGGAAAAAGGGGGCAATTAAATTACTTGTTTTTTTAAGCTATTTGCCGGCATTTCGTGCACAAATCATACGCTCTTTTCCCTGCAAATCTTTGATAATTTCCGCCTCAAATCCCTTTTTTTCAAAAATTTCCAAACAATTTTGCGCATAATTTTCGTGTATTTCCGCATAAATTTCGCCGTAGGGGGCAAGTATTTTCGCGCCGATTTCTGCTGTTTTTTTGTAAAAAATCAAGACATCATCGCCGGGCGCAAAAAGGGCAAGATGAGGTTCAAAGTCCAAAACATTCTTAGCAATATGGCTTTTTTCCTCATTTCCGATATACGGCGGATTGCTCACAATGAGGTCAAAATGAGGCACATAAGTCGAAAAAAAATCATCTGACAAATTCAAAAAATTAGCCTCGATAAATTTTACATTCGTTAAATTCCACAATTTTTGATTTTTTTCCGCTGTCGCCAGCGCGTCCGAACTGACATCGAGCGCGAAAACGGTGAAATTCGGAAATTCTGCGGCAAGTGTGAGTGCCAAACAGCCGCTGCCCGTGCCGATATCCAATATCGTCATCTCGGCTTTTTTGGAATATTTTTGCTTAATGTGAAAAATAATTTCTTCCGTTTCGGGGCGCGGAATGAGCACATGCGGCGAAACGGCGAGTTTTCTGCCGTAAAAATCGGCAACGCCCGCGATATATTGCGGCGGTTCGGCTTTGCGTATTCTTTCCTTTATTTGAAAAATATAATTTTCATCTGCATCAATTTCCCGCTCAAAATCCTGTCTTCGCAAGCCGAAAAGCTCCTCCGTCAGCCATTTTGCCGTATTTTCAGCCTCGCGCTGCTCATATACACACGCGCAAGCGCGCAAGAGTTCCTCAAAAATATTTTTGAAAGTCATTTTTGAAAATTATCTATGGAAAAAAAAGTCGTACAAATATGCTTGAAAAAAATTTCATTTTTACAAATTTAGCTTGATTATTGCGGTAGAAATGAAAACTTTAACCATTAACAAATTTGCCTATGTTCGGCTTCATCAGAGACCAATTAATTGACGTAATTGAATTTCTCGACAACTCAAACAACACCATCGTACATCGTTATGACCGCAAAAATAACGAAATTAAGTACGGTGCGCAGTTGATTGTGCGTGAAAGTCAAGTTGCCGTTTTTATCAATGAAGGGCAGCTTGCGGACGTGTTCTCACCCGGGCACTACACGCTCGAAACCGGCAATATGCCTGTTTTAACAACGCTGAAATCGTGGAAATACGGTTTTAACAGCCCTTTTAAGGCGGAAGTGTATTTTATCAACACCAAACTTTTTTCGGGCATTCCTTGGGGAACAAAAAATCCGATTATGCTGCGCGACCCCGATTTCGGTGCGGTTCGCATTCGCGCTTTCGGTACTTTTGGCTTCAAAATTGCCGAACCTGCTAAATTTCTCCGCGATATTGTCGGTACTGACGGTCATTATACGGTAGAAGAAATTGAAGAAAAACTCAAAAGCATTATCGTTACGCGCTTCACCGATGCGGTTGGCGAATCAAAAGTTGCCGCCCTCGACATTGCCGCAAGGTATGACGAACTTTCGGAGCTGACGCGCCAAAAATTAATGCTTGACACGGACAAATACGGTCTCGGTTTTCCCGAATTGATGGTCGAAAATATCTCGCTTCCCGAAGAAGTTGAGGCGGCGATTGACAAAAGAGCACAAATGGGTATTCTCGGCAACATGGACCAATACAGCAAATTCACGATGGCAAATTCGATGGAAAAAGCCGCTGAAAACGGTGGATTCGGCGAATTTATGACCGGTGCAAACAATATGCAAAATATGCAGAACCAACAGCAAATGCAACAGATGCAAATGATGCAACAGATGCAGCAAATGCAAATGATGCAAAACATGGCGAATAATGTGGGCAATCAAAATCAGCAAAATCCTTACGGAAATGCCGTTCCGCCACCGCCGCCTGCCGCTGTTGCATTTCACATTTTTCTCAACGGACAACAAGCGGGACCGTTTCAAATTCCGCAGTTGATGCAAATGATGCAAACAGGGCAATTTGCACCGAACACGATGGTTTGGAAACAAGGTATGCCGGGTTGGGTAGCTGCTGCGCAAGTGCCGGAATTAGCGTCCCTTTTCGGCGGTACTCCGCCTCCGCCTCCTCCGCCGATGGGATAATTTACAAAAATATTTAAACCTATAAGGTCTCAGAGACCTTATAGGTTTGACAATCAATGCTTTACCAAGCAGTCAAATTTTTAGCAGAAATTTTTTTCTTTGAAAAATCTAAGGCAAAAGCCGGCAAATTGCCGTACCAATCGTGCATAGAACTTGGCTCAACGCACTCTGAACAGACGATTTTTGTATGCGTGTGTCCGCAAGAGGTGCATACACCGTCTTGCCTAAAAAAGTTAAATTCGGTTTTGCATTTTTTGCAAAAAATTCTTTCGTTTTCACCGTCATGGCGGCAAGTCGGGCAATTAAATGTTAAATTTTTCATCTCCGGTTATCACGTTTAATTAAAAGAATAAAAACCTGAAAAGGAAATCGAAGTCTGCCGCCGAAATTTTTTTTCGACGGCATTGTTTTTTTGACAACGTAAAAATAAGCAATAAACGATTTCTTCGCTGTGTTAAATTCTTAATTTTCAGCTTATTGAACCTCTGACTTTTGTCGTAAAAGCGCGCAAAGCATCTTTAAAATCTGTATTCTCCTCACTCATTTTTTCCAAAATCCAAGCCGCCGCAAAAGCGTGTGTGAGTTGTTCGCCTTCGTCTTCGCCGGGTATATCAATTTCGGGTTGATTGCCCTCTTCAATATCGGCTTCTGCTTTTTTCAGCTCTTCCTTGTTGTAAGTTTCAACAAGTTTTTTGATGACGGGAATTTTCATAAAAAACGCAAATAATGTTTCAAAGATTTAAAATTTCGCTCAATGATTTCCAAAATTAGGTTAATTTGGAGAGAAGTTCGACAAAAACTTCTTCTTTGGAAGTTGAAACGGATTCAAGCAATTTTCCGTCCTTAAAAACGGCAAAAAACGGCAGGTTACTGACACCGATTTTTTGGCGAATTTCGGGGTTTTCTTCCGCATTAATGTCCAAAAAAGCAATTCCGGCGTATTTTTCGTCATTAGAAAGCCGTTTGTATTTCGGCGCAAAAAGACGACAAGAGCCGCACCAAGAAGCGTAAAATTTAATGACCGCTTTGTCGTTTTGCGCTAAAAGTTCCGCCGCATTAGCGTCGTTCGCATCGGTTATGGGCATAAGAGGTTTTTTTTGTAAAAAATTGCTTACTAAAAAAAAAAAATACATCTTTGCGGTGAAATCGGGCAATTTTTGCTGCATTTACAAAAAAGCAGTTCTAAAATATCAATTTCACAAACATTTCATCAAAACAAACTTTTGCGCATTTGGTTCGAAAGTTAATCCCCATAAAAAATGTCATCACCGGTAAACATCAAAATAAACCATCTTACAAGCCTTCATGAAGCGCGTTTTGCGGCAGGAATGGGTGTTTCTTACATAGGGTTTTGTGCAGTACCAAACACACCTCATTTTATCGCGCCCGCACCGCAAAAAACTATCCTCACGTGGCTCGATGGGGTGCAATCCGTGTTGGAAATAGGGGATATTTCTTTTGAAAACAAGCGAAATTTGTTGGAAGAATACGCCTTTAATTTTGTTGAAACATCCGATTGGCGCAGTGCGATTTACGTTTTGGAGAAAACAGATTTGGGCTTAATTTTTCGCACACACCTGAACGCAGATTGGAGTTTTTTGGGGGAAGAATTGAAAAAATACGCCTCAAAAGAGCTGATTTTGCATATTGCGGACGGTGAAATGTTGGACGAGGACAGTATGACAAAAATTACAAGACTTTCAAAAACTTTCAAAATTATGCTCGGCTACGGCTTTGATAAAGATAATGTAAAAAGAATTGCGGAAAGAAGCGGAATTTTTGCCTTGTCTTTGAACGGCACGCGAGAAGAGGTTGTCGGCATGGCGAATTTTGAAAATAATGCTGATTTATTGGAACTCATTTGTGAATAATTTTTTACAAAAAAGTGCAATTTTTTTTTAAAACTTACGAATGAAAGCATATTTGATTTTTTTCATCAAAGGAATGGCAATGGGAGCTGCCGATGTTGTTCCGGGTGTTTCGGGCGGCACAGTGGCTTTGTTGGTCGGCATTTACGAGCGATTGCTCAAAGCGGTTAAGTCGGTAGATGCCGAATTTGCCAAAATGTTGCTTTCTTTTCGGGTCAAAGACGCGATAGAGTACGCGGATTTGAAATTTTTAGGTTCTGTTGCGGGCGGCATTGCGTTGAGTATTTTGTCTTTGGGCAAGCTGTTTTCGTGGCTATACCAAAATTACGAATTGCTCACCATGAGTTTTTTCTTTGGGTTGATTGTTGCGTCGAGTATTTTGATAACGGCAGGCATCAAAGAGCGCAATTTCATCATTTTTTTGCTTTTTGCATTGGGCTTTGCGACAGCGGGCGGGGTGGCGTTTCTTTCACCTTCTTCCGAAAATCCGAACATGCTTTACCTATTTCTCTGCGGAGCGGTAGCTATCAGTGCGATGATTTTGCCGGGCATTTCGGGTTCATTCATTTTGTTGATAATGGGCAATTATTTTTTAGTTTTGACCTCGCTTTATCCCCCGCAATTTGCCATTTTGCTCCCGTTCGGAGCGGGCGTATTGCTCGGAATGGCACTTTTTTCGCGATTTTTGTCATGGCTGATGAAAAGGTACGAAATGCAAACCTTGTCCTTAATGAGCGGATTTGTGGTCGGTTCGCTGATAATCATTTACCCTTGGAAAGAAAAAATCATTCAAAAAGTTGAATTTGCGGGCAAAGTGAAAGAAAAAACTGTCGGCTAC
>JBPOJO010000447.1:0-2114 GCA_052033485.1 Bacteroidota bacterium
TTCAAAACGCCGATGCAGCCGGGTGATTCGCTCACGCTCACGTACCGCGTGAAGTATGAAAAAGAGGGCTTTGAAAACAATCCGAGCAACACGGAAATTACGGATAACGGCACATTTTTCAATTCGTCTTACGTGCTGCCTTATTTCGGATTTCGTTATGATTTGATGATGAGTGATAAAAAAGACCGCAAAGAATTCGGTTTGCCGCCGATGGACAGGATGCCTGAGCAGGACAATCAATGGGCTTTGCAGAGCACTTATATCAGCGATAATGCGGATTGGATGACGTTTGAGGCGGTGGTCAGCACTTCGGAAGACCAAATTGCGATTGCGCCGGGCAGTTTGCAAAAGGAGTGGAAAGAGAAAGGCAGGCGATATTTTCATTACAAATTGGAGAACAAAATCCTCAACTTTTTCTCATTTTTATCGGCTCGTTATGAGGTGAAGCGCGAAAAGTGGAATGATATTGATATAGAGGTTTATTATCACAAAACGCATGCTTACAACATTGACCGCATGGCAAATTCAATGAAATCTTCCTTAGAATATTACATCAAAAATTTCGGAGCGTATCCGCACAAACAGTGCCGAATCATTGAGTTTCCGCGCTATGCGAGTTTTGCGCAGGCGTTTCCGGGGACGATGCCCTATTCTGAGGGGGTAGGATTCATTGCGGATATGAGCAAGGAAACGGACATTGACTTTGTTTATTATGTGGTTGCCCATGAGATGGCGCATCAATGGTGGGCGCATCAGGTGATTGGAGCGGGCGTAAAAGGGGCGACTTTGATGTCGGAAACGATGTCCCAATATTCGGCATTGATGGTGATGGAAAAAAGATACGGCAAAGAGATGATGCGCAAATTCCTTAAATATGAGGCGGATAAGTATTTGGGCGGTCGCGGCAGCGAGGAGATAAAAGAGCAGCCGATAATGTTCAATGAGAATCAGCAGTATATACATTACAACAAGGGTTCTGTTTTGATGTATGCTTTGCGGGACTATCTTGGGGAGGATTCTTTGAATAATGCTTTAAAAACTTACGTGAGCAAAACGGCATATCAGGAGCCTCCGTACACGACTTCGCGGGAATTTGTGGGGTATTTGGCGAAGGCTACGCCGGACAGTTTGCAATATTTATTGACGGATTTTTTTGAAAAAATCACGCTTTACGACAATCGCATGACAGACGCGAGTGTTGAAAAAACGGCAGACGGTCAATATAAGGTAAAGATGAAAATGTCGGTTACAAAGCTCTACGCGGATTCGGTGGGCAACGAAACACCTGCGCTTGGTTTATCAGATTGGATTGATGTCGGCATACTGAAAACGGTTCAGGAGAAAGGCGAGGAGACCGACAAAGCGATATTGATTCAGCGTGTAAAATTTGTTAAAAAGGACAACGAATTAGAATTTACCGTCAAAGAGAAGCCAGAAAAGGTCGCGATAGACCCGAACCGCTTGTTGATTGACCGAGTGCCCGATGATAATGTGAAGAAATTGGAGTTTTAGAGCGGTATAAATCAAACCCACACTAATTTTTGGGAGTGTGGGTTTGCATTTACTTAAGATTTTCAAAGATAAATTCAACTCTTTGATTTCTGCTGTCATTTTCAGGTTTATATTTTATATCTGAAAATCCTTTTCCTTCGGCTGAAACTTTGCTTTTTTTGACTCCTTTTGATTGCAACATTTTGCTAACCTTTTCAGCACGATTTTTAGATAATTTTTTATTAAAATCCTCTTTACTGCCTTGCAATTTTGAGGTGTGCCCCACAATTTTGATTTTGATGTTTGGATAAACCTTTGAAAGCAAAACATACCTTTTAAAAACCTCGTTAATAAGCGAATCTGCTTTCGTTTCTGAGTGAATAAATCTTTCATAACTGTTTGCAACAAACAAAAGATTTTCAATTTCGTATTCTCTGCTAAACATAATGGAGTCATTTTGCAAAATTTTTCCATCTTTTATTCTTTGAATCACGATACCATTCTCAATTTTTTTGGTAAAGGAAGTATCGGAACAACAAAGTTTCATAGAATCTAATTTTATACCCTCTAATTGGTAATAATAAAGACCTGACCCACTGCTCCCAACATAGATTCTCTTTTTA
>JBPOJO010000244.1:0-6407 GCA_052033485.1 Bacteroidota bacterium
GCCTGAAAATTACTACATTTTACCGAGCAAACACACGGGAAACATTACATCGGTACAAATATCCCCCGATAAAAATTGGATTGCCTCCGGCGGTTTGGACAAAAGAGTCTCGGTTTGGGATTTGCGAAATTTCAACATCGGGAAAAGCAGTATAGACAAATTATCAAATTTCAGTTTTGAACTTCCTAAATTGGTCTATACGATTGCTTTTGATTCTCAATCCAAGTATCTTTTTGTCGGCGATGCGGAACAGATGCGAATCCGTAGTTTGGATTTGCCGACTTTGCATCAAAATTTAAAATCAATTTTAGTTAAAATGCCTGATAATCAGTTGAATAACCAACTTTGGCAATATTACAGCAAGGGCGAAAACTTAGTAAAACCGGTCATTGACTATGAAGAAAAATAAGCACAAAATGCCTTTGAGGGCTATACCTAAGTCGTTTAACGGCTTGATATTCATTTTTTTAATGTCCCTTTTTTTTTCATTTTCCGACTTGTCGGCACAAGAAAATCCGTTCGTTACGGCGCGTGAAATGTTGCAAATCGGAAAAGTAGATTCTGCGATTTCGCTCTTGGAAAAACCGTATGAAAATAAGGCATTTTTATCCGAAAATATTGAAAATCAGTCGGAATGGCTCAAACTTTTGTCATTTTGCTACATTCAACACGACAGACTTTCGGACGCAAAAAATACGATTCGCCGTTTTGTCGGGCTTAATCCTTTTTATGAAAAAAGCAGTACGGACGCGCCGCAATTTTTGGACGCATTGGACACGATTCGCGCTCGTCCTACGCTCATGATAGGCATACGTGCGGGCGCGCTCATGTCGGATACGCACATTATAGGTGAAAAACGCTTTATTGTGGATAAAGTTTTTGGTGCGCAAGAGCGAATTTATCGCGACGGATTCGGGTTTATTGTCGGTTTGCAAACAATGTATTTTTTTTATAAAAATTTTGCTTTGCATTTTGCACCTGCTTTTTTGCAGCGAAAGTTTAACTATGAAACGCGACAGGCAGCCGCTGTCCTGCAAATGGGCGCATCGCTTGACACAACTTATTTGAGCACTTTTGCGAGTCAGCAATTCAATTATTTTCATTTTCCGCTCTCTTTTAAGGCGCAAAAAGATTTCAAAAAATTTGCTCTCAATGCGCAAGTCGGTTTTTCTTGGGAAAGTTTGTGGACGGCGCAAAAAACACTGAGCGCGAGCTATACCTTAACTGAAACGGATTTTGATGCCAAAAATATTTATGCAAAACATCAACAATATTTGATTTTAGGCATGGGTGTAATTTTCCCGCGAAAAAAGTTGAGTTATACTGTTGATTTGCGCTACATTCACGGCATCGGCAATATTACACAAAACCCCTATTTTCTTGACCGCGCGGGTTTGGGCTACTACGATGTGGCGGATAATATCAAATTCACTTCTGTTGAACTTTCTTTGGGAATTTTTTACAATTTAAGATTTAAAGCCGATGAATAAATTATTGATTATCAGTCTTTTAGTTGTCCTTTTTAGTCTTTTTTCTTGCCAAAAAGACACCGGCGAAATCGCGCTTGATTACGGTTATCAAAAGGTCATCAACCGATATTATATGCCCGGCACAAATTCATTGAACTTGACTCCTACACAAGACGGCGGCGTGATTTTGCGCGAAAATATTTATGTGGTGATAGGGCAAATTTCTTATACCTATTTTGACAAGGCGGGCAATGAAATTTGGAAACATTTGGAGCATGAAATGATGAATTTGGGCGCGCCTTTTTACCTGCCGATTTATTCAACTATTGCCGAAAATGAGCAATATTTTATACTTTTCGCGCCGTCTGATGTGCAATTACGGGTAGTTTTTGTGGACAAAAAGACGGGAAATTATGCGGGTGATAAAATTTTGCCTATTCAGCTCAAAAATTCGGTGAAAGAATTGAGAAAACACGGTTTATTTGCCTGTGTTGATGTTTCGGGCGGCAAAAATAAGTTGACATTTTTTGATAAAAATTTCAATAATTTTCAACAATATGAAACAGAAATTGACCTTTTTGACATTCAGGAGACAAGTAAATCGGTTATTTTGGGGGATTCCGAACGAAAAATTTATGCATGGAGCAAGGAAAAGGGCTTTGAGTTGGTTGGATTGCTTGATGCGATGTTTACATTTGTAGATGAGGATTTGGTTTTTTATGAAGAAAATCCCGGTGGCAGCAATCCGGGTGAAACGATGTTTCCGAAGTTGAAAAAAACCGATATGGCGACATTTCGGGCGGGAAAAGCACCGACTGTTTCGTATGAAATGCGCAATGCGAATTGGCAAAGGACGCTTTTTATGGGCAGGGAGGTGTTTTTTGTCTATTCGGATATGTCCGTAAATTTGAACATTATGCGTTTTAATATTCAGAGTCAGCGATACGAAAATGCTTATTCGCTTTCTACGCCTTTGCCGCAAAATTTGATAGATGCGCAAATTCACCCTGTAACGGGCGATTTATATATTTTGGCAAAAACAATGCTGAATAATCAAATTGAAACTGTGAGTATGTTGCGGTTAAAAAAGGAAAAATTTTCGTAAAAAAAACGCAGGTCTTGCTCAAAGGTTATTTTTGTGCATGTCGGTTTTCGGATTCGCAAAAACCCACGAGGTAAATCGTGGGTTGAATTAGTATCTGTCAAGTATCACAAATGAAAAACTCGGAAAATTACATCTTTTGAGTGTTCGGGCAGAATACTTTTCTGCTAAAATTTTCTGCCCGACATTAACACAAATGCTCCCCAATATTTGACCTCCGGGTTAGTTTTGCGAATAGCGATTTGTGCCTTTCTGAGGGCTTTATGCGCAATTTTTGTTTTTAAAAGTTCTTTGTAAAACGCAATCATTAGGTCAGAAGTGAGCTTGTCGTCAACTTTCCACAAAGACATGATGATATTTTTTGCGCCCGCATTGAGAAAAGCTCGCGGCAAACCGAATACGCCCTCCCCATTTTCAATTTCCCCCAATCCTGTTTCGCAAGCGGAAAGTACCACTAATTCCGTGTTGTCCAAGGAGGTATTGACGACTTCCTGAGCTGTCAAAATTCCGTCGTTTTCGTTGTCATTTTTGTCAGAAACACAACCCGACATCAAAAGTCCCGAGCGCAAAAAAACATTTTTGAGTAAAAACATTCTCTCCGCTTCTGCTAACGTATTGAGTTTTGCAAAGTCGTCCGAAGGCGTAAAAAAACCATGAGTTGCTATGTGCACAATATGTACATTTTGCATTTTTTTAAAATTTTCCTCCGAAGCCGAAACGCCCGTAAAAACTTGATTTTTAATGCCTTCCTGCGAAATTAATTCACTTATTTTCGCCACTTCTTTTTCCGTTCCGGGCAATTCTGCTACTTTTACACCCTTTTGCAAAATACTGTTAAACAAGGCTCTGCTTCTGTCTTTTCTCACGGCTGGCTCCTCCGTTTTTTCGTTTTCATCATCAAATTTGGGGTTTCCGAAAAGAAAAATTTGATAATTTTTAAAATCTTCTTCCCTTTTATCAGCGATGCCTTCTTGAGCAATGATTCGTCCGGAAGAAACGTTGAAAAAAGAATATTCATCAATCAGAAAGCGATTTTTTTTCGGGTTAAAAATTGTATTGGGATTGATTTGGTTGTAGATTCCGTCGGGCGAAAAGATGATTTCTGTGTTTTTCCTAACTTTCATCTTCTTCAATTCTTGCTCAATTTTTTGCCATAAAAATTGATATGTCAATGTGTCTTTCACGTTAAAATTGACGGCACTGCGATAAAAAGACAAAATTTGTTTGTGCTCCTTATCTGACATGTCAAAACGCAGAATGTTTACTTTTTTTGACAAATTTCCCGGAATAAAAAAGACAAAATATTGATTTTTTTTATCGTTGCGCAGGGTCAAAACATCAATCAATATCTCGTTTTTTTTCAAATTTTTGCGCACATTTTCCAAGGTAATTGGTTCAAAAATATCGGTTTCTTTTTGCAAAAGTTGATGTTTAAAAATTTGTTTTTCTCTATCAGAAATTTCCTCAAACAGAACCGCTGCATTATTTTGTGTCCCCAATGTGCTAATTGCGATGCCGTATTGTTTTTTGGCTTCCAAAAGTTGTTGATAACTTTTAATCAAAGTAGAATCTTTGCTTTCAAGAATGATTTTTTTTATTTTTTGCGCTGATGAATAAAGCATTCCTTTTTGAAAAAGCAATAAATTGTAATATTTTTCCTTTTCTTCTTCTGTTTCATCTTCTTGAAAAGTCAAAAAATGTGCATTCAGTTCGGATTGATTGCTTTTGACAAAAGTCAGTTTATCATTTTCGGAGAGAGTAAGGTAAATTGAACGTATATACCTTTTTTTGTTTTCGGTAGTTTTTTGTGAATATTGTTTAGCTTTCGCCCAATTACCGTCTTCGGCATAAATTGTGCTGATATTCATGCAAGTTTTGGAATAATCATCATGAAAATCACCCAATCGCAGGGCTTGTATACGCAAAGCTTGTTCGTAGAGTTGAAGGGCGCGTTCTTTTTGTTTGTTGAATTTCAACACATTTGCAAGGTTAAATAAGGCACGTGCATAATCGGGGTGCTCTTCGCCGAGAATTTTCAATTTAATTTTTCTTGCTTCTTCGAAGAGTTCTGAGGCTTTTTCAAAATTATTCATTTCCTGTTGCAAAAGTCCTCGATTATTGAGGGATTGAGCGTAATCCAAACTTTCTTCACCCAATTTTTCCTTTCTGATTTGCGCGCTGATATTCAGCAAACTGTCTGCGAAATGAAAGTTTTTCAGTCGCAAATGCGCATTTGACATATTGTTGAGTGTTCCTGCATAGGCTAAGTGTTTTTTTCCGAAATTTTTTTCATAAATCGGCAAGGCTTCTTCAAGATATTTCAGCCCTTTTTCAAATAAAAATTGTGAAAAAAGAAAAGAGGCATAACCTACGCAAGCAAGCGCGTAATCGGGGTGTTCTTTCCCCGTAACTTCTTGTTGAATTGCAAAAGATTGTTTAAATAAGTCTTCGGCTTCCATCAATCTGTTCATTTTTGCAAGCAATCCCCCCTTTTTTTGGCAAATATTTGCATAAATTTTATTTTTCTTCCCGACGGTCAATTCGGTTTCAACCAAAGCCAAATCATAGAGTTGAACGGCTTCCTCTATTTCTCCCAAATCGCTTTTTAAAACGCCGAGATTTGTTAAATCTTCACCGTATTCTTTACTTTTGCCTGCAAAGATACTTTTGCTAATCGCGATAGCTTGCGCACTGTAAAGCGTAGATTGTTGAAAATTTTTATTTTTATAATAAAAAATATATAATCTTTTCAAAAAAAAGTGGCTCAAACTGTCCTTTTTAAAACTGTTGTTTTGAGCTAAGGAAAGTGCGTTTTTCCAAGTTTTTTCAGCTTCTCCGAGCTTTTTAGCCTTTTCAAGTGCTGAGGCGGTGCTGTCAAGTACCGCAAATTCCTTCAATACGGAAACTTCTTGCGCAAAAGCGCGTGTATTCATCGAAAAGATGAAAAATAGTAAGGCGGCAAAAATTTTCATGTTATTTCTGTTTTTTTAATGTATTCAAAAAAATGTGCAAAAGTATTTTGAGAACATAAAGACCGGAAGAAATTCAAACGGGATTGATTCTCAGTTGGGATAAGCGGCAAACCGAATACGAGTTTTTTTTGATTTTTTTTTTGGAAAATTGTTTTTGCGGGTGTAAATTGCACCTGCAAACGAGTTTTCTTTTTTGCCTGAATAAAGTAAATGTTCAAAATATGAGCTTTGGGGGCTGAAAATGCGAAAGACAGTATGAAAAAATAATCATTACGGGCTGTTTTGAAGAAATTAAAACCTGAAAAATTAGCTCCAAAAACGGTAAAGGCAAATGGAAATCATAAACTACCCGATAAAACCCGAAAAGGAAAAATCTTGGCACTTCAAAAGCCACCCCTATTTTACCAAACAAGCCTCTAATGTGGTAGCCGCTTACATTGAACATCACACGCAAGAAGGCGATACGGTGTTAGACCCATTCGGCGGAACAGGCGTAACGGCGATTGAGGCTTTGCGACTGCGCAGGAAAGCCGTTTTAGTGGATATTAATCCTTTGGCGTGTTTTATCATTCGTCAGACTTGCGTGCAAACCAATGTCAGTGATTTTAAGCGCGCTTTTACGGAATTGGAAAGCAAAGTAAAGCCCAAAATTCAAGCGATATACCAAAATGATAACGAAAAATTAGCTAAAATCGCGCCTGAAAATTGGTTTCCCCAAAATATTATTATGCCCAAAAACGCCGATTTTGATTTTGTCCACGAACTTTATACTCCCCGACAATTACACGCTTACGCATTACTTTTTGCTGAAATACAACAAATTGAGAGTCCGAGTATAAGAGAAATGATGAAATATGTTTTTTC
>JBPOJO010000119.1:0-4087 GCA_052033485.1 Bacteroidota bacterium
GCAAAACAATTAGCATTAGGCATTTTATTTGACATAAAAACGCAATTATCCATCTTCATTTTTTGTTTTTTCACATATTGATTTATTGCATGTAACCATAGCCGACGGCGGTTTTCGCGCCGATGCCGCGCTGCGTGAGGGCGAAGTGTAGCCAATCTTTTGCTTTGGCTAACAGATGATTATCTTCAGCATTTCGCACGCCGATGATAAACTGAAAAGCACAATCCGAAACAGTTAGAAAGTGAATTGGAATAGGACTTTGATAATCCGTCGGCGCAACTTTTTTGCTGTTATCCGCATCTTTGTAGTAATCAGGATAATGCGGATTCATAATATCCACCTCTATTTTAGGCGGAGAAGTCGGGAAAGCATCAAAGAAAATGACTTTGCCTTGATGTTCTTTTTTCAAAAAAGATAATTTGGCATCATTTTCATAAACATAGCCCTCTTTCCCGTTTTTCTTGCCTTTTTCGGGAGTATTGTCCTGTGTAAAATTAACTGCTTTTATATCTTTGGGGCAACCAAAAATTTGGCAAAAATCCTCCGATTCGGTTAAAGCTCTACATTCGGCATTTACCAAAGGATAGTTTTTTTGCATTTCGGGCACATTTTCGGCATTTCCAAATAATTCTGTTATCACCCAACTTCTCACAATGCCTTTGATTCCGCTTGCGGGAATGTAGGGAATGCCATAGATATGGTGCAGACAAACAGAGGTTTCATAGACCGAAGCTCCGCCCAAACCGATAGCAAGTCGCCAATCAATGGTATATTTTTTTTCGAAAAAATTGGCATCTCTTTCACCACAAATTTTTGTGGCTAAATTGATTTGGCGTTGGGTCAAAGCTACAAAATTAGTATCTCCATAATTTTCGTGAATTTCAAAATTATGTCCCTCTTGTTTCTTTGCATTGTAATCGTTTTTGAAAAAGAAAAATTTGTCTTTTTTCTCAATGTAATGTGCAAATTTGTTGAGCTTTAAGTTAAAATTATCAATCTCAGTTTGCCTAATTGCCTGTTTCAATTCGCTTGAATATTGAGGTGTTTTGGATTCATCAATATTGAAAGAATCAGGCTTTTGGGGCTTAGAAAAAACTTGGGATTGGGCTTTTTTAGCTTGCTTTTCTGCTTCCAAACGCCTTTTTTCAGCCTCTTCGGTCTGTTTTTTAGCTGCATCTTTCGCCATTTTCGCTTGTAAAACATCTTCATTTTTAGGAACTTCTTGCTCATTGATGAAGATTTTTACAAGTTTATTGCCTTCGATTTCAACTTTACACTCACCGGAATATTCTTCAGAAAAGAGAAATTCTTTAGGAATAGGAATTTCTTGTCCTTCAACTTTAAGCTCCTTTTTTAACTCTCCGTTGCCTTTTCTTTTAATTTTGATTTTTCCCGTTTTCATTTTCGTCCTTTTTAAGTCCTGTTGAAAAGCGTTTTAACCAATTAAGGTAAGCCAATACTTCAATAGTAACAGCCCTATAATTGGTCGATTCCAATGTTGTGAGTGTGTATGCCAATTCAACAGCCGATTTAGCCTTTGAAAAATCAGTAAAATTTTTGGCATAATCACTTTTGAGCCAAGTCAAAATTTGCGTACAAATTAGCTTGTGTGCATCTTTGTTGCCTGCATAAAAAACAATGGCAGGCGCAAGCCCATTAGTTTTGATGAGCATCGGCAGTTTTTTTACATAAGAAACATAATCATCTCTAAAATCTTTCACACCATTTTGAGCAGCTATATAGGCTTCTTCCGCCCTTCCCTGCTCCAATTTTTTCAAATTACTCATTTTCGTCTCCTTTTTCTTTTGGTGTTAAAAATTTGGTTCTGATAATTCCCTTGCCAAGCGTGGCATTTCCGCCTACTTGAATCACACTTTCGGCTTCGATTGCTTCTATGAAACAGTCTTTTACTTGCTCTTCAGTTAAGCCATCTCCGCTTTTCTTAAACTCTGCTGCCGTCAAAACAAGCGTGTAAAGGATACTTTCGGACGGCAAAAACTCTTCCGTGAAAAGTGCTCCGTCTTGAACCGTACCTGTTTCGTTGTTGATTTTGGTGCGCGTAATGACTTCCGTCGAGAGATTGACAAAATCTTTGAAGTCATTATCCGAGAGAATGAGAATATCTTTTTTGATTTTTTCTTCCCAATAAGGCAAATTTTCTCCCGCAAAAAGGTTTTCGGAGAGCCAATCGCCTAATGATTTTTCGCCGATTTTGGGATAGGCATCTTTCTCTGTTTTAATCGTAAAAGCGTATTCTTCCAAAATAACCGAAGAAGTGCCTATTTTAGTGCTGCTGTCTTTATTAGTCAAATACACATCGCCGTCGCTTATATTTTTGGGAATATATAAAATTGAAAAAGATTCATTTCTTTCCGTCAATTTCATATCTTTTTCCCATTGGCGCAATACACGTGGGCAAGTAATCCAAGCAAAAACGCCTTTCATACTTTTGACAGGGAAAAGCAACAAACGGGCATCAGTGAAGGCGATACAGCCTGCAAATTGAGTATCCTCACCAAAATTGTCTTTTAGATGCTTTGTTGCTGAAAAACGTTGTTTGATAGCTAATTCACCGTCATCAAATCCGAAAATTTTGTTTATTTTAACAAGATTTTCTTTTGCTTTGGTGTCGTCGGTTTCTTTAATCACTAATTTTCCTTCCAAAGCTTCTCTCACCGCCCCTTTGAAACTCGAAGCCTCAATTTTTGGGAAAGAAGTATGCCTTTCACGTTGGATAGGCAAATCCACGATACCCAAGTCATCGCCGCTGCCGGCGTGCAGTTGGGTTTCGCAAATCAAAAATAGCGGGTTTGCGTTTTTGAACATCGTTTTATGATTTTATGGTTTTCAATTCGTTTTCAATCAAAAGTTTTTCTCGCTCTAATTCGGCAATCAATTCGGCTTCTGTCGGCAGACAAAGTGCGTACTTAGATGCAAAAAGCTGCTTATTTTCACTCAGAACGGAATATTTGACAATCGTTTGGTCTTTATGCGTGCATAGAATTAGCCCGATGGTAGGATTGTCGTCGGCATTTTTGTACTTGTCCTCGTAGAGGCGCACGTACATATCCATCTGCCCGATGTCTTGGTGTGTGAGTTCGCCTACTTTAAGGTCAATCAACACAAAACATTTGAGCAGATAATTGTAGAAAACCAAGTCAATGTAAAAATGCTTGCTTTCGGTACTGATGCGTTTTTGTCTGCCGACAAAGGCGAATCCCTTGCCTAATTCCAACAAAAACTCGTTGAGTTTGTCAATCAAAGATTGTTCAAGTTCGCTTTCCAAATAAGTTTTGTTCTCTTTGAGTTGCAAAAACTCTAAAATATACGGGTCTTTCAAAATGTCTTCGGGCTGCAAATCTTTGGTTTTATCCTGCATTTCAGCTCTTATTTCGTCCCGATTTTGCGAGGCGAGCAAACGTTCGTAATACAAAGATTTGATTTGTCGGTCTAAAACTCGCGTACTCCACCCGCCTGTTATGCTTTCCTGAACATAATATTCTCTTGCCGGCGAATTTTCCACGTTGAGCAGGCAGCGATAGTGTGTCCAACTCAATTCGTCACGCACTGCGTGGCGAATCGGAAAAGCCAAATAAAATTGGCGCATATACTTCAAGTTTGTCGCCGTATAACCTTTGCCAAATTCGGCGGTGAGTTGGGTTGCAAGCAACGGCAGCAACTTTTTCCCGTATTCGGCTCTGTTTTTGCCTTTCTGTTCATCTTCAACAATGTACTGCCCTATTTTCCAATAAGTATTCAACATTGCCGAATTGACCGCAACAACAACTTTTTGCCTCTCCTCTAAAATCGTGAGGCGGATATTTTGGTAAAGGATATTATGCTCCGACACAGCAACTTAATTTTTATATTGGTCAATGATAAATTGAAAAATGCCTAAAATACGGGGCAAATCGTTTAGAAAATAACGTTCTTGGTCAATAAAAATGGTATTTTCTTCTAATTTCAGAAAAACCCAATCGTAGGCATTGGTAACTGCGCCATAAATGGTTTCGTAAGCGTCTCCATTTTCTTGGTTAAAAAGCCTTGCGGCATACATTTCGGCAGCGCATTGGGCAAAACCTTCTTC
>JBPOJO010000398.1:0-2484 GCA_052033485.1 Bacteroidota bacterium
GCTTTTCCTGTGCAAAAAGGGCGGAAAACGCGCTCAAAGCTAAGAGCAAGGTGAGAAAAAATTTGTTCATTGTAGAAAAAAATTATTTGTCGCAAAAATACAATTTAGAATCATTACAAACAAATTTGTAACTGTTTAGCGGGAGTGAACCGCGAGCTTCTGCTTGCGGATTTAAGGAGAATGGTATCTTCAAAAAGTGAATATAAGGTCGCAAGCTAAAGCTCGCGCTGTATTCTTGGGCAAACCGGCTAAATACTTACCAAATTTTTATACGTTTGTGTTGAATGATTGTGTGTAGAAAACCACATTATTCACAACAATTTTTCCTTTTTCATTGCCGTCTCTTGTGTCATCACAAGCGTCAAAAACCTACCGCAGCACGAGGTCGTTTGTGCGGACAGCAAACAAGGGCGAAAGAAAAATTGTTCATCATTACAACCCCTGAAAATTAAAATATTCGTCGCGAAAATAGTCAAGAATGTGTATTTTTAACAAATCTTCTTGTTCGAGCAAGTTCAAATGCGGCAGCAATTCGGTGCTTTCCCAATGCGGCCAACCCTCTTGGTCAATGCCCGTCAAACGATAATAACCGGACAAACTCAATAATTTGCAGACGGCAATGTGCATTAAATCTTGCTTTTCTTCCTTAGAAAAATTGCGAATCCCTTGCCCGAGTTCTTGTACACCGATTAAGAACAAAACCGCATTCAAATCGGGCGATTTGCCGAATATTGCTTTGAGTTGAAACAAAAGCCTTGCCCATTCTTCGGCATCATATTGTCTGATTCTTTTCATGTTTTTTATGTGAAAGCGAACTTTGTGAAAAACAATTTGTTCAGATTGGACAAAGCTGTTTGATTGAAATGACTATGGTTTGTAACTACTCGTCTAAATTGCACGGAAAATTCGAATTTACAGACTGATAACTCATATTACTCAGCGTTGTAAACCGTCTAAACCGTTAAAAAATTTAACTTATTTTCGAAAAATCGATAGCTTCAAGCTTTCATTTTGTAACTTAAAAAATTCATTTTGGCTTAAATAAGCATAAGTTTGAGGAGGATTAAACTCCCCTAAAATATTTTTTAAATGAAATAGTTTGATTGGATTTATTTTTTTAACATCTTTAATAAAAATACCGCAAGCTTGCACGGTATCCTTGAAATAATCAAAATACTCATCTTGACTTATACCCGCCTTGCAACCTACAATTTGCCAAAGATTTTGAGGAGTTGATTTTTCAATATAATCAACTCTGCATATACCATGCAACTCCATCACAGGAGAAGTTACATAAATCAGTAAAAAACAGTTAGATTTTGCTCTTACAGGCATACACTTTCTAAGTTCAACAGTTTTTTCACCTCTTAAAATTTTCTCTGCGAACTTTGGTTTGACCGAAATCAATAAAATTTCATCCTCAATCATTTTCATCTTTGTAATTCATTTGTGAATAGAGACGCAAAAATAATTCATTTTCTATTTTTAACGGAGAAATCGGGTTAAATTGTTTTCCGTATTCTTGAAAAAAGATTTTTTTTATTTCATTTAAACGGATTGGAGCAATCGACAATTCAGTTTCTGAAAAAACAAAAGCCATAATATTGCCTTCTATGCCGTTTTTGTCCATTAACTTAATGTCCTTTTTTTGGTAAATTCCAATTTCTTTAAATCTATAAAATATTTCTTCTGCTTTGCCACAAACTACGTCGTCAATGTAAGAAGTAGCTGAGATGATTTGATTAAAAGAAGAAGATTTTTTACCGCCTTCTTGCGATAAATACCATAAAATCCTTGACGGTGATTCTAATATTTTAGGATGAGCGGCTCTGTAATATACATTATGACTGTTGAGAACCAGCTTTGCATTTGATTTCAGAATATCAAGTTTTTCTTCAAAAAATCTAAACTCAAATAATTCAGAAGCCCATCTCGGCTTAATCGGCACAATGAAACACGGAATGTCGAGTTCCTTAATTTTTAGCGGGAAAAACCGTCGTTCTAAATTGTATACAGCACTCTGCTCATAGTTTTCGATGTTACTTTCTGCAAAATTAATATAGTAATCAAAAAAAAATTTGTATTGCGGAAAAGAAAGAGACAGACTTTTTAACTCATGTACTAAATCTTTTAAAGACAGAATTTTTTTTATGCAAACTCTTATATAAGAAGAAGCAACGCACTCAAAATAAAGGTCTTGAAAAGCATTTTGTAATTCACTGTCAAAAATTTTCTCTGATAATTCAATGAGCATTACTGAGTTTTGTTCACATTTTTCATTAATTGAAGATAATAAATGCTTAGCTAAAGACTTTTTCAAAGGTGAATTTGTAATTCTCAAAAACGAAATTTTTACCAAAATTTTTGATTCAATTTTAAAAAACATTAAAGCCAAACTCTTATTGTTGTTTGTTATATAGTAGCTTTCAAACTTACTTTTATCAATAATCAGTTCACGTATCGTAGCATCGAAATCTTTTTTTT
>JBPOJO010000643.1:0-12445 GCA_052033485.1 Bacteroidota bacterium
TCAGAATTTTTTCTACCATTTCCTTATGTCTGTTTCGGAAAAAAGCCTCATCTAAACGCTCCCGCGTGCTAATGTCGCGCGTGAGCGTTAATTTTGACTGCTTGTACTGTGTCTTCTTTTTGTCAAAACCGTAATTTTTTGCCGATGAATTTTTCTTCTTTGTCAGCAAAGTCATATTGCCTAATTTATAGGTCATTTCCTTTCTGAAATTATCATCTAAAGCGTACCAATCCGTATTTTTTTCAGGATTTTGCGGGATAATATGCTCCAATGTAGCATTTTCATAATTCAAGTAATTTTCAACAACATCTTCAATTTCGCAGTCGCATATCCAAAAATATTTTGCCGTCAGAAGTTTCGCTAAAACATTGTCTTTTATCGGTTTATGAATCAACTCTTTAAAGTTTTCTGTTTCTTCCGCGTCAAGAAGAAATTCCTTTTGGGCATCTTCAAAATTGTTGTTGTTCAATGCTTTTACGGCATCATAAATCGGTTTGCTCGAAAACCTTTTCGACGGACCTAACAACAAATACAAAATGTACCGCTCATAAACGCCGATAAAAGCTGAAAGTCGGTGTTGGGTTTCAGCATTCATGTTATCACTGAAAGCACAATATCGAAAGAGGCTGAGCAACAAATTCATAGAATAAGTCGCATTTCCTGCATTTAAAATAACAAGTAATTTGCTGTTTATTCGTTTGTCATTGATTTCAAAATTTGTAATTTTTGTAAAATAATGCAAATATTCCTTTATCTCTTTAAAAAATATTTCTATTTTTGGCTGATTTAAAGTATTTTGGTAATTTTTTTCGTACAATTCCTTTAAATCGTTGAAAGCGGAATACTGCTGATTTGCCGCTTTTTTGCTTTCCACCCAACGGCTGATAAATTCATTTTCTAAGTCATAGTTTTCTTCCAACTCCATCCATTTTTTGTGCGGGTCAATAGCCGCATATTTTTCATTATCAAGCACTTTCAAGGCTTGAAATTCTTTGATAAGAAAATTCCTGAACAAATCTTTATTTGAAAGCGGCAAACCGCGATTATTCAAAATTTCAAAAACTTGGTAGGCAACCTCAAATTTTGATGCCAATATTCGAACAACCGCAACTTTGTGTTTCAAAAATTCAATAAAATCGTTCAATCTTTCGGCATTTTGATAGCCAAAATGATTGTCCGTTAAAAAAGTTTCCGACAACTTCGTTTCCAAAAAATCTCTGTTCGCAAAATACCTTTTTGAGACCAATTCTTGCTCCTCCGTAACATTGCTCCAATTAAAATCATTCATATTGCCGCATTCCATTGCTATTTTTAAAACAGAATCATAATCATGTCCCGAAACATTTTCAATGCGCACTTTTTTTTCTTGCAACTTTGCTCCGAATATTTTTTTGTTAAAAACAATGTCATCAATCAAACTTATCGCTTGTTCAACGTAAGCAGATATTTCATGCATTCTCTCAGAATGAATTTTTTCTTTTGATTTAATCAAAAAGCATTTCACGGCAACAAAAAGGATAGTTAAAGTAGTTAATCTTTGCTGCCCGTCAATCACCTGATATTCCTGACTTGAACTGTTGCCGACCAAAACCATAGAACCCAAAAAATAAGGATTGGGATTTTCATTATTGAAATAGCCGATTAAATCGTCCCACATAACATTCACCTGATTGTTTTTATCGCTTTTTCCGATACAATCCCATGAATAAGGGCGTTGATATTCGGGAATGATAAACTTTATATCTCTGCCGAACAGCTCGTTCAGAACTTTGTATTCAGGTGTAAATAAACTGTCCATAATATTGATTTTCAAGAAGTTAGCTACACAGGCTGAAACCTATGCTGCGGTAAAGGTGCAAGTTATGCAAGAAAATTTATTTTTCAAATATATTTTTACGCAGACGACGTTGAAACGTTTTGAATTGTTCCTAAACACTCGGTTCGAGATTGATGGGAATTGAAAAACTGAATTTCGCCCCGCCGCCTTCTTCGCTCACCACTTGAATATGCCCGCCGCATTTTTCAATGTATGATTTGCAAAGTTGTAAACCTAAACCCGTTCCCTTTTCGGAGTTTGTGCCGAGTGTCGTGTAGTTATTTTTGTTGTTAAAAATGCTTGACGCAATTTCGGGCGACATTCCGACCCCGTTGTCCGCCACCGAAACATTCAATTCATGCTCGTCAGCCGCGACCGTCAGCGTAACTTTTCCGCCGTTCGGCGTAAATTTCACCGCATTTGCCAAAAGATTTCTGACCACAAGTTCGACCGTGCGGACATCGGCAAAAACTTCTTTTTCACCAAAAAAATTGCGAACAATTTGAATGTTTTTGCGGTCGGCTTGCGGCTGCAAAAGCGTAATCGTGTCGCCGATAACATCTTCCGTGTTAAAATTTTTAGGCTCAATCACAATCCCCTGCATCTGAGATTTAGCCCAATTGAGCAAATTATCCAATAGATTTAAGGTGAGGTCGAGTTTATTTTTCAATTCTCCCAAAATTTTCTTTTGCTCATTTTCGGAAAGTAAACCCATTTGAACAATGGTCAACGCGCCTTGCAGCGAATTGAGCGGGCTTCTGAAATCATGTGAAATTATCGAAAAAAGTTTGTCTTTGACGTTGTTGATTTGAGCAAGTTCTTCTTTTTGCTTTAAAATTTCATGGTTTTGCAAAATTAACTCACGGTTTTTATTTTTAATTTCTTCGCTTTGAATTTCCAAAAGAGCATTTTTTTGTTCAATGTCTTCTTTTTGTTGGTTGAGCAATCGGTGGCTCATGCTGATTTTTTCTTTGCCTCTGAAAAAAATAAACGTGATGACGACGGAAAAAAGCAGCAAAACAATGACCAAGCCCATGAGCAAACGTTGGTTTTCAATGGTTTTTTCTTGATTTTCTTGCTCACTTTTTAACAATTTATTTTCATTTTCCTTCTCTTGATTTTTCAATTTCGCCTCCACCTCCGCCAATGCGTTCGACTTGTCGAGCGAAAAAACGGTATCTTTCATTTGTATATACTTTTTCATATAAATCACGGCATTGTTGAAATCGCCTTGTGTTTCAAAAAGTTCGAATAAAGCGCGCAAAATGTCGAGTTCCAATACCAAATCTGGATTAGCATCAATCACACTGTAAGCGCGGACGAGGTATTCTTTTGCAAGTTCATTTTTGCCGAGTTTTTGGTAACAATGTGCTATTTCGAAAAGTATTTTTTTGATTTGTTTAAGATTTTTATGCTTTTCTTGCAAATGCAAAGCGTGCAAAAATTTTAAGAGTGCATTTTGGTATTTTTCCGTAGCGGTATAGACGCGCCCGATTTGCAGATAATTTTCGGTTAAGCAATGATTTTCCTCATTTTTGCAAAGACTGACCGATTTTTGAAAATAGCGAAGTGCTTTTGTATATTCATTTCTGTCGTAATAAAATCGCCCGTAACGGTGAAAAAGCTCCGTCAGCAACAAACGTTCGTTGAGTTTTTCGGAAATAACAAGTGCTTTTTCGAGATGTGCGTTTGCGCCGACAAAATCTTTTTGATGCAGCGCAATTTCGCTGATAAGCAAATAGGAGCGGGCAAGTAAGACCGAATCTTGGTTTTCTTGTGCAAGTTGCAGGGCATCAACGGCGTATTGAAAGGCTTCCTTCGGCTTGTCATCGGAGAAAAAAACGCGGCTGAGCGAGAGCAAAACTTTGGAGGCGAGGGCTTTGTCGGTGTCAAAATTTAGGTTTTTCACCGCAAGTTGAAGGTAAACTTTCCCCTCCGTATTATTGCCTTTTTCGAGCCACAAATCGGCGGCAACAAAGGCTGAAAGTGCTGTTAAAGGCTTGTTTTTAAGACGATTAGAAATCCTGTATGCCGTCAAAGCGGCTTTAAGGCGTAAGTCAGAAAGGGTCGAATCGTTTTTGCTGCGGGCGATATTGATGAGTTTTTCCGCCGTATGTAAATCCGAAGTTTTGTTGTTTTCGAAAAGAAAAAGACTGTCCTGCCGGCTCAAAATTAACAAACTTTGAGCGTGTAGATTTTCGACGGTCATCAGTCCGGCAAAAAAATAAAAGAGAACAAGCAGTTTCTTATTCATCTGAAAAAATTATCATGCGTAAAACTATTAAATTTCTTTTAAAGAAAAAATTCAAAAATGATAAAAAAATCACCGGTATAAGAAAAAAGGCAAAATAGATGTTTTTTTGCCTCAATATAAGTTCGGAAAAGGAGTTAAAATTTTAAGAGTTGCTTTTTTCGTAACTGTCTGACGCGAGTGTACCGCGAGCTTTAGCTTGCGAAAGTAAGAAAATGTAGAGGGTGTCCGAAAAGTCAATTTAGGAAAAATAAAGCCAAATAAAATTTCGTTATTCCCGTTTTGAACATTTCATTAGAGAAAAAAGACGGTTTTGAGGCAATTTCTGTCAAAAAAAATTCATATTGGGAGCAAAAATTTTAATTGACAAAATTATATTTGGTTTACAGAATTTGAAACATGCTTTTCGGACACCCTCTCTTTATATTTTATCCCCTTTCGGGTATTCGACTGCACGATTTTGGAAATTCCTGCTGCAAAAAACAGGAAAGTTTTCCGAAGTTGTCAGAAAATAATTAATTTTGCAAAAAAAATAAGATGATTTCCGAACTGCTAAAAAAATATGACGTACCGGTGCCGCGATATACAAGTTATCCGACGGTTCCTTATTGGCAAGATACTTTGTTTTCTGCGGAAGCATGGAAAAATGCGGTGCGAAAATCTTTCGAAGAAAGGGGCAAAAACGGCATCAGTTTGTATTTTCACATTCCTTTTTGTGAAAAATTGTGTACTTACTGTGCTTGCAACAAGAAAATTACAGGAAACCACGCCGTTGAGAAGCCTTATATAGATGCACTGATTGCGGAGTGGAAATTATATATTGAACTTTTCGGCAAAAAACCGCTTATTAAAGAAATTCATTTCGGCGGCGGCACTCCGACTTTTTTATCTGCCGAAAATTTTGCTTTTTTGCTCGAAAGTGTATTTGAGCACGCCGAAATCGCCCCTGACCGCGAATTTAGCCTCGAAGCTCACCCGAATTACACGAACAAAGAACAACTCGAAACGCTTTATCGCTTGGGATTCAGGCGTTTAAGTGTCGGTATTCAAGATTTTGATGACAGAGTTCAAACGGCAATTAATCGCCCGCAAAGTTTTGAAACGACCCGAAAAGTCTTTGACATTGCGCGCGAACTCGGTTATGAATCGGTCAACGCAGACATGGTTTATGGTTTGCCGTTTCAAAATCTCGAGGGTTTGGAAAAAACTTTGGAAAAAGTTGCCCTTTTGCGCCCCGAAAGAATTGCCTTTTACGGATACGCGCACGTACCTTGGAAAAGCAAAACACAACGACTTTTTACGGAGGAAGATTTGCCGCTTTCGGCGCAAAAACGAGCATTATTTGAGCTTGGCAGACAAGATTTTCTCTCAAAAGGCTACCATGAAATCGGCATTGACCATTTTGCACTTGACAACGACCAACTTTATTCGGCATATCAAGACGGCTCAATTCACCGCAATTTTATGGGCTATACCACCCAAAACACTTCTATTTTGATTGGTCTCGGCGTTTCGAGCATCAGCGACACGTGGACAGCTTTTGCACAAAACGTGAAAGATATAAAACCTTATGAAACAATGGTTTCCGAAGGGAAATTTCCGATTGAAAAGGGGCATTTGCTTACGGAAGAGGATTTATTTTTGCGCAAACACGTCTTATCCGTCATGTGTAAAGGAAAAACTTCTTGGGACAAAAATCACCCTTTTGCACCTTTAATGGCTAAGGCAAAATCGAAATGGGCTGACATGAAAAATGACGGTTTGCTTGAATTCGGAGAGGATTTTGTGGAAGCAAATATGCCCGGAAAGATGTTTTTGAGAAACATTTCCGCTGCTTTTGACGCATATCTCGGAGCGGAAAAATCAGAAAAACAAGTTTTCAGTCGGGGAGTATGACGGCAGGACAAAAAAAAATCATTTTGCCGCTTTTGGTGGGAACATTCATATCGCTGATTTTACTTTTTTGGCTTGTCCGCGAAATAAATGCGCCGGACGAGCCGGAAAAGAAAATTTTGAGTTTCCGAACTTATTACACGGGGGAAACAAAAGGTATCAGCCGATTCTGCCTTTGGGAGGACAGTTTGAGGTTTCTTGCAATGATTCCGGAAATTCGCGACAGCGCGACAACATACAATTACCCGCTTTTGCTGATTTCCGAAGAAGCCGGAAAAGCATTGCAAATACCGGACAGTGCTTTTGCGGCTTTTTTTGATAAAAAATTCAACAATCCCTACTTTTTTAAAGTTAAGGCTTCAAACAATTTGCAGGGATATACCTGTGCAATGTACGCGCAGGCACATGCCGGGAAATTTTTGAAAAATCAAAATAAAGAAGTTTACTGCTTGATTTTTAAGGATTTCAGTGCCGAAAACAAACAAGTTTGGCAATCCGAAAAAAAAGCATTGCAACATATTTTTGACAAAAAAATTCGCAGCCAACTTCAAACATTTGTTCAAAAAGAGTTTTAACATTTGAGGTTTCGGCACGCTTAATATCAAAAATTTACGCACCGATGAGTTCTTGCAATTTTTCAATTAAGCCGTCCCACAGGTCTTTGAGCAATTCTTCGTCCTCCATTTCCGAAAAATCGGTAATGCTCAAAAAAGAGGAGTCGGTGAAGTCATTGTAACTCAGCCGCATTTCAAGTCTGTTCGGTTCTTCTTCTCCGTCTTTCTCGTCCGATTTAAAAACGTATTTGACATAAGCGTTTGATTTTATCGAAACTAATTCGGCAATGTGCCCTTCACCGTCCCAATAAATATCAAATATTTTCGGAGAAATTATCAGCACTTTTTCGGCAAACCAATCCGACAAACCTTGCGCCGTGGAGAGGTAGGGAAAAATGAACTTCGGTGCTGACTTCAATTCGTATTCTGTGTTGTATTCATACTTCGCCATGAGAAGATGATTTTGGTTAGTTTTTGAGGTTTTGTCCTGACTTTGAGAAAAGCAAACCCGAATTTGCGTGTCGGCTGTTCAGTGTTTTTCAGGATAAAATTCGCCCGTTTTTTTTCAAATATAAAGGAGCATTTTGATAAAATACGATTTTTTGAAAAAAAAGTTTATTTTTTTTTGGAAATAAGAAAAATAACCTTACCTTTGCATCATAATTCATACGGCGAGGTAGCTCAGATGGTTAGAGCGTCGGATTCATAACCCGAAGGTCACGGGTTCAACTCCCGTTTTCGCTACAAAAACCGCTCTCAACAAGAGCGGTTTTTTTTGTGCCTAAAAATGCAGCGTAAGTTTTAGGCTGCGAAAAACGCCGGTTTTTTGGTATTTTTTTGCACAAAAAGGGCGTTTTTGTTTTATTTTGAAAAAAAACAAAAAAAGCCCAATGCTGTTTTCCGAAACAACATTGGGCTAAAGTTTTCAAAAGCAAAACGTTTTATTTTTTTTCGGCTGCATTGTCGCTTTTTGCCGGCAATAAATTTTTTCGGACAAGAAACATATCCATCACACGCAAATCTTGGTCAGTTTTAAACAGGGAAAAAGGTAAATACAAAAATTGTGCAATGCTCAACTCCAAAATATAAGCATCACTTTCTTTTTGAACACTTTTTACCATTTCCCAAGCTATCGGCATGCCTTTTTCTTTTGTTTGCATCATCAAAATTTGTTTTGAATTGATAATGTAAAAATATTTATCAAAAAACATTTTTGTTTGCTGATGTTGCGTTATGCCGACAAACTGAACCAACCAAAAAACCCAATACAAAATAATGACAGTAACGGCAACGCCTAAACCCCACCAATACATACTTGCCAAAGCAAAAATGCCGAAAATACCGACAGGCACAAACCATGCCCACCACCATTTTTTATTCACTTTCAGCAGTGAGATTTTGAGATAAAGTTGCGTATCAAGTTGATATTTTTTTGTTTGAATTTCCATTTTACCGATTTTTGTTGCAAATTTATGAATTGTAATCGAAATATTTAGACTTGCGCTTTTTTTTTCAAACTAAAAAAAATTTTTCATGTTTTCATTGCGTTTTTTTTATATTTTTTTGCTTTTGTTGGCTTTTTTGATGATTTTTTTATGCCGCATTTTATTCTTTCGACAAGAAAACAAAGATTTGCAAAAACAAAGGTGCGAACTTGTCCGACAGTATTCTCTCACGGATTTGTGTTTGAGCACGGATTCGCCTCACGCAAGGCATCTGAACTCGTTTTTTCCGATGAGTGTTTGGGCAGATTTGCCGGCATTTCACGGGCATCACAAGTCAAATTATTTTTTTTTAAATTTCTCTCGCCGACAAGATTCCGTCAAAAAGTAGTTTTACTGCCGACAATAAGCCGAACCGCCGTTTTGAAACAAGCAAAATCATTTTGATTTTTTCCAAATCGGAACATGGCTGCAAGCCTCGCCGAATGCAATTAATTTTGCCCTTTTTTGCAACTCACGCAAGGCTTGTCCGTAAATTTTTTGCGGCACAAAAACTTTGCTGCACCCTTTTATGATAACTTTTTGCTCCGAATATTTTTCCCAATCCGTTTGAGAAAGTTTGTTTTCAAAAAGCACAATTTCCAAGTCCTCCGCATTGCCCAAAACTGCTGTTTTTGCGTAAGGATTAATTTTTGACATGACCAATAAGAAAGCCCAAAGCGGTACAATCGCATCGCAGGAACAAAAAATCGCCACAAATTTGTCCCGATATTGCGTCCAATCATGTTTTTCGACAAACTCTTTCAAGTCTTTTTCCCGCAATATCAAACCCTGAAAAAGTATCGGCGCAAGGTCAAAATTCGCCCGTTCCCCCGCAGGATAAATATCTTCAAGGTCAAAAGTCAGCCAAGAAGTTGAGCTTAAACGATTTGTAATGATTTCTTCAGTCATAATTTTTCCGACAGTTTAGTGAGTCGAAGGCATTTTGCCGACATTTTTTTGATTTTTATGCGCGAAAAAAACTTGCGATATTAAACTAAAAACCTGCACAGATGTTTTTTTAACAGTCGCTTGCGAGAACACTGACAAGACTTAAATTTTACTCATTGTGATTTTTCAAGTTTCAACATCAACAAAAGTTAAAAAATAATGCTTACTTTGCCGGCATAAATATCCGAATTTTTTGGCTTATGAAAATACTTTTTCTGCCTTTTTTTTTACTTTTTCCCCTTTTTTGCCCTCATGCCGATGCGCAAAATGTGCAAGCCTTTCATGTAGAAATTGCACTTTCAGCCGAAATGAATGACAGTTTGCCCGCTTTGGGCGGCAACATTGTTTACAAAATTAAAAATCAAACCGGCACAACTTTCAACAGCATTTTTTTTCACCTTTACGACAACGCTTTTCAGCCGGAAAGTCATTATCACGATTTGCTTAAAAGTCAAGGCAAAACGATTGTTTTCGGAAAAAATGAACGTTTAAAACGCGGAACAGATTGCGAAAATATTCGCGTCAATCACCGCGAAGTGCGCTTCAAAACGGACAATACGATTTTGGAAATTTTTTTAAATGCCCCGTTTTCGCCCGGCGACAGCTTGCTTACGGAAATTGATTTTCGCACTTGGTACGATAAGGACGGAAATTTGCGCCGGCGCAACAAATTTTATGAGGCATGGGGGCAAAAACATTTCAACGGCGTGCATTTTTACCCCGTTCTCTGTCCTTACGACGCAAAAGGGTGGCACACCGACCAACATTTAGACAAAGAATTTTATGCTTTTTTCGCCTCATGGGACGTTAAATTGACCTTTCCCGATGATTATATTCTCGATGCAAGCGGAATTTTGTTGAACGAAAAAACCGTTTTGCCCGATTCGCTCGCGCAAATCATTGATTTAAAAAACTTTATCAACAATAAACCGAACGAAAAACCGAGTTTAATTTTGACAAGAAGCGGCAAAAAAACATGGCATTATAAGGCTAAAGATTTGCATAATTTTGCTTACACCGCCTCGCCTGCTTACAGAAGGGCAAAAATTAACCTGCCCGAAACGGAGATAATTATTTTGGTCAAAGAGCCGCACGCCGCACTTTGGCGGCAAACGCCCGATGCCGTTCGCTATTTAGTTTTGCGATACGGTGCGAAAATCGGCAAGTATCCCTATCCGAAATTGATTATTGCCGATGCCGCAGAGGGCTTAGAATGCGGCATGACAGCCCTTGTCAGCGGTCAATACCCCTATCACATTCCGCTGATAACACACGAATTGGCGCATCAATGGTTTCAGGGTGCGGTCGGCAACAACGAACGCCGTTATGCTTTCATGGACGAAGGTTTTGCCGAATTTTTAACACTAAAAATGCTGACAGAACTGAACGGCGGCGACATACAAGCGCGTTCGCATCGCAAAAACTTTGTAAAACCCTATCTGCGAGACTATTCCCTGCTTTTGGGGCGCGTCAATTACCCATATTTGCTCAATTTTTGGAACGGTTTTGATGCGCCGCTGAAAACTTTTGCATCTTCTTTTCGCGGCGGAATCAGGCACGAGGGAGGTTATGGCTTAACTTATCACAAAGGAGCTTTAATGCTTTTGCAATTAGAAATGATGCTCGGAAAAGAAAAATTTTGGGCAATGTTGGCGGCTTATTTTGAAAAATTTCGCTTCAAAAATCCCTATCCC
The DNA here is from genome assembly GCA_052033485.1 of Bacteroidota bacterium. GTDB lineage: Bacteria > Bacteroidota > Bacteroidia > Cytophagales > Bernardetiaceae > JBPOJO01. The sequence continues at coordinate 10,641 of JBPOJO010000643.1, forward strand.
GAAGATTTTCAAAAGCATGTCAGCGAATTTGCCGCGAATGATTTTGCTTGGTTTTTTGAACAGTGGTATGAAGGAAATCAATACACGGATTACGCCATAAAAAAAGTTAAAAAAGAGAGGTCAAATGAGCAAAAATTTCAATATACCCTAAGTTTGCGCAGACGCGGCACGGCAAGGGCGGCTTTTTCGCTTGAAGCCGAGGGAGTCAGCGGAAAAAAATATCGTTTTTTCGTTCCGGTCAGCTATTCGGGTTATGAGGCACAGGGCGAAATTTTGCCGGTTTGGTACGGTTTCGGAAAATTTTTGAACCGAGAATATCAAGTTAAATTAACTTTTGAAGAAAAAATAAAACGCTTTGAAATTGATGCGGAGGGCATTTTGCCCGATGTGAGAAGGGATAATAATATTTTTGAAAGTCGTTTTTTCCCCGCTTTTCAGCCTTTTTTAGCCCTCAAAAATCCGCCCGCTGCACGTCAAACGGAGCATCATTTTTATCCCGATTTTTGGTACAATCGCCTCGACGGGGTGCAGGCAGGTGCGCATTTTCGCGGCAATTTTTTGGGTGATGTTCGACAGTATCGGGCGACTTTTTGGGTCAATACACGATTTTTTTATGCCGAAGACCGCAGAAAATTGCCGTTTTGGTCGCCTTTTTCGTTCAAATTTTTTATTTCGGGTAAATTGTCAGCCGAGATTCCGCCGGCAAAATATTTTTTTGAAAATCAATTTAACGGAAATTTTTATGACCAAAAAATCGGTTTGAGCTATACTTTTGCCCGAAAAAACATCGGACAAAGTGTATTTTCTGTTTTCTCCGTAGCGCATAAACTCCTCAGTTCGCCGAAAAATAATGAATACGCGCTGCAGCCTGAATTGTGGTCGGGCAAAACGCACAGTTTGGCGGAATTTGTTTTGCAAAATCATTTCGGGCAAAAAAAAATGCGCTCTGTTTTTCGCAATGAAATTCGCACGCCGTTTTTGGCATCTGAGGCGCAATATTCATTTTTTCAAAGTGATTTTCGCAGCCGATATGCGGGCAAAAAAATGCAATTTTCATTTCGAATCACGATGCGCGCGGGCTTCGGCGAACACCCTTCGGAAACGGCTTTGTACCTTTACGGCGACAATCCCGAAGGCATGACGACTTCGCGCCTCACTCGCTCGCGTATGTCAATGCAAACACAAGAGCTTCGTTTTTCGAACCGTTTGCTGCCTTTTCATCAAGGCGGCGGCTTAAATGTGCGCGGCTACACGGGCTATGCTTTCGGACGCGATGACGGGATTTATTTCGGAAAAAGCGGCGGAGCGGTCAATGCAGAGTGGGATTTTGGGGACATTTTTGCGCCGCGCTCTGCCTTTTTGAAAAAGTATTTTCACACGGATTTGTATGCTTTTTTTGATGCGGCAAAAATTTTTCGCGGAGAAAAAGAACAATTTGCGGCAGATGCGGGAGTCGGGATTGCCTTTCATTTCAAATTGTATGAAGAGGACGATTCTCCCTTTATTTTTCGTATAGACGCTCCTTTTTGGCTTTCCGATGCTTATCCGGACGGGAAAAATTGGCGTTTTCGATATGTTTTTGGAGTCGGACGCGCTTTTTAGACAAATTTCTTTTGCTAAATCGCAAGCTAACAGCTCGCGGTACACTCAAAATCGCAAGCTAACAGTGAACTGTCTTGCGACTTTTTTTAACGATAAATTCATTTGTTTGGCAGTATGTTTGCATTTATTCGTAAAATTTTTAAAAAAAAGTTTTCAAATTTTTTTTGAATTAAATTATTATTCGCAAATTGCGTGAAACTGTT
>JBPOJO010000415.1:0-1657 GCA_052033485.1 Bacteroidota bacterium
AGTCCTTTTCATGCTTAAAATCGAGCCTTCCAATCATGTCAATATTCAAATTCGCAATGGTTTTTTCATGCGGAATAATCGGATTTTCGGAATAATATTCGGAGCCTAACAAGCCTTTTTCTTCGCCCGTAAAAGTCATAAAAAGAATACTTCTTCGCGGACGAAAGCCTGCTTCGGCTGCTTTTGAAAAGGCTTCGGCTATTTCCAAAACAGTGGAAGTTCCGGAGGCATCATCGTCCGCGCCGTTGTTAATTTTTCCGCCGGTGATTCCGATGTGGTCGTAATGTGCGGTAATGGCGAGCACTTCATCTTTTAAATCAGTTCCTTCCAAAAATGCCAAAACATTTTCGGTCGGAATGTCTTTGCCTTTTGCTTTGCAATAGAATTTTGTCGTCGCGGAAAGGCTGCCGGCTTTGCTTTCCGCGCCTTTAAGATTTTTAACAAATTCATTGAATTTTTTTTCTTTCATATTTAAAATTCTTGCCGCTCCTGACGGGGAAATATAAAAAACGCCGCCGCCTTCCTCTTCTTTATTTTGCGGCAAAGTCAATTTTCCGTTGCTCATGTAGCCGGCATAAAATCGGGAAACATTGCCGAAAAGTTCGTCTGTTTCATAGACAATCACGGCGGCTTTCGCGCCTTTTTCCAATGCCTTTTTAATTTTAGCGTTATTGCTCAAAAAATCTTTTTTTTCCGCTTTTATGACAGGATTGCCGTCTTTATCTTTCGGCTCGCCGGTGAGAATGAGTAAAATTTTGCCGGCAGCATCAATTTTTGCGTAATCGTTATAGGCTTCATTATCAATCCCATAGCCTGCAAAAACTGCTTCAATAGGTTTTTCCCAATCACTTTCGGGCAGAGGCGTAGATTGCAACAAATCATCGGGATAATTAACACTTTTCTTTTTCGATTGAAATTTGAGGGTTTCCCACGAACGTTGTTGCAGGAAAAATTTTTGCAAATAGGCACTGTCAGTCTGCAAAGAAATATTTTTTAAGCCAAGTTCGGAAAAATATTTCACGAGGTAGGCAGCGGCTTTTTTTTGACCCGGTTTCCCGGTTTCTCGCCCTTCAAACTCGTCTGCGGCAAGTGTAAAAATATGCTTTTTTAAGTCTTCGGCGGTGATAGTTTGAGAAAACTTTATCGCGTTTTCATTTTGAGCCGAAAGGTTTTTTTGAAAAAAAAGCAAAAAAGAAAGCAGTAAAAGCGAGGTGTTGAGTGATTTCATTGTAAAATTTATTAAAATTGTAAGTTGTCGCAATACATTTTTCGGCAAAAAAATTTATTCTCTGCCGTTGCTTGTGTCTTCACAAGCGACCTCTGCCGATTACACGAAGCTTTATTACCTTACAGGTTTAGCTCAAAGAAACTTTTTCAGCGGCGAATCCGGCTCTTTAGCCATGGCTTTAAAAACTAATTTGTCCATTAAAACAGGGAAAAATTTGTTCAAAAAAACGGTTAATTTGCCTTGTAAAGTCAAAACAAGAATTTTTTTTCGCTTCCGAACTGCATTAAAAATATGCAAGGCACATTCTTCGGAAGACATCATTTTTGCTTCATCACGCGGCGATTCCCCTTGATGCGAACCGTCTGCGGCAAGGGCAGTTTTGCGAATATTTGAAGCGGTGAAACCGGGTGCAACAATCAATACATTCAC
>JBPOJO010000756.1:0-2808 GCA_052033485.1 Bacteroidota bacterium
ACCGTCAAACCTTGTAAGTTATGGCGCGCCAAAGCCAAAATTTCAGTGTCGGGTTCAAAGGCAAGGATATTTGCGTCGGGGTATTTTATTTTCCAAAAAAAAGAAGCCAAACCAATGTTCAGCCCGCAATCCAATATGCGCGGCGAAGTTTGATTTGAAGGAAAATCGTAAATTTCTCTTCCCAAAATTTCTTCCGACATCGCCAAAAAAGCCACACTGTCATTTGCCCGAAAATTACGTCCGAAAATATTGACAGAAAAAACCTTGCCGCGAGGTTCAAAAAAGGCTTTCAGCCATGCCGAAAAATAAGGAAAAGTCGTTTTATTCTTTATCAGTTTAATGAGCAGCTTTATTTTGTAGATAAGCATAAAATATTGTTAAAAAATCTGAAAGGCAAAACGCAAAGTTAAATTTTTTTTGTCAAGTCGCCAAATGAATGTTCCGAAAAAACTGTTCGTGCAGACACAAAACATTTTTTTCGGAACATAAGAACGATAAAAAAGAACCTGCTTTGTGCAGCGATAAGTACGGCTTAAAGATTTTTCATCAAAGATTGTTTCAACAGAGCAAATTCTTCTTCCGAAATCATGCCTTTTTCTTTCATGTTTATCAGTTCTTTCAGTTTTTCAAAAACATCGCTTGCGGAAGTGTTTTTGGCGTTTTTTTCTTCCTGTGCATCTTCTTTTTTGTCGCCGTCCGATTTTTGTTCGCCCTGTCGCTTTTGATTCTCCTCTTTGCCGTTTTCTTCTTTCGGATTTTCTTCTTTTTTGAAGCCAAAATATTCTTTAAAAAATTCTTTTCCCTTTTTTTCGGTTTCTTCTTGAATCGCTTTCGCTAAAATTTTGCCTTTTTCAAATTGCGCTTCATAAAAAACACGGAACTTATCGGTATCAAAATTTTGCAAATTGCCGCCCTCCTCAAAATGTTTGAGGAAAACTTGCCCTATCGCGTACGTCGAAGCTCCCGAAAAAATTGCCATCGAAATACCGCCGATAACCGGTCCGACCCCCGGAATCAACTTAACGGCTTCGGCACCCAATTTGGAGAGCAGACTCCCCGAGAGTGCGCCAATCCATGTTTTCAGCCCCGCGTCCGCCAAATCCAACTCATAAACTTTTGCCATTTGTCGCACCATGTCCGTTTGCACTGCCGTTACTGCAACTAAATCCGCAACGGGAATCGGCAACAATCCCGCGCCCATAGACCACGCTACGGAAGTTTCAATGATTTTTTCGCATTGTTCCTCTTTCGCATTGAGGTTCAATTTTTCGCGCAATTTGTAAAAAAGATAGTCAAACATTTTAAAAAAAGTAAAATTTTAAAAAGCACGTCAGAAATTTAATCGCAAAATTTGTTTGCAAGGACAGCAATAACGCAGAGACACAAGCAAGAAGCCGCAATACAGTTGTCGTTTAACCGCCGTTGTTTGTTTTTCGCAATCAACACATAAGAACAAACAACGGCAGCGAAAGCGGAGCGTTTTTATTTCACCTCAAAATGTCTTTCGGAAATAGCGTTTTTGGCATTTTCAATGACTTTTCCGTATTTATCTAAAATCTGAACCGTGATGATATGTTTGCCTTTTGAAAGTCCTTTTATCAACATCGGTTGATGTTTGTAAAAGAAAAATTCTTTGTCGTCAATGTGCACATTCACGTTGTGTTCTTCATCTGAAAGCGGCGCGTTGAAGAGGAGAAAATCCAACAAAACTCCTTTTCCCGAATCGGAAACGGAGCTAACCGGCGAGGTGATAAAGACCATTTTTTCAGTCGTCGCTGTTTTGCTCGGAGTACCGCCGACACTGAAATCATAAATCAAATGCGAATTTTTTGCTTTCAAACTTTCGCCCGAAGGTAAAGCTAAAAAAGCAAGTAATTGGTATTCGCCCTGTGTAAAATCCATCGAAAAAGTGCTTCCGGAAAAAGTTGTGTCGGCAGAATTGTTTAAAATTAAGCCGATATGATTGCTTTTGCCGCTTCCCGAAAGGCTGTCCGTGCCTTCGCCTAAATTGAAACCCGCAACATTAAATTGAAAATTTAATTTTTCGCCGCCGTCCGAATTAGACGTTTTGGAGGGAGTCATGGTTAAAGAGGCAGTTTGTCCTGCCGAATTGCTTTCAATCGGGTGAATTTCCAAGTTGCCGACCCGAAAAGCATTGCCTTCTAAGGGTTTAACATTCAAGTTTTCGTCATTGATTTCTTCCGCAGGCATATCAACGGGAAGAGAATCTGACGGGCTGTCATCGTCGCAAGCGACAAAAGTTGCGGCTAATATTGCGAAGCCGAAAGTTAAAAAAGCTTTGTTAATTTTCATTTGAAACAGTGTTTGATACTAAAAATCAAAAATTAATCCACAGTATTTTGCCCCGAAAATATAAAATTTTTTTCTAAAAAATGATTCTATAACGAAATGAAATGCGCAAGGGTTGTATTTTTTTGCCGCCTTAAAATTCAAGCAAATAGTTTGCCATACGCCCGGTTTCAACAATACACAAATACTCCTTAAAAAAACAAAAAAAGCGAAAAGTTGAAATAAAAAATGTATAAATTTTTTTGTCAATTTGATTTATTTGTTAAAAAATGAAATTTAAGCACCCGATTTTTTCAATTCTTCCCGAATGTTATCAATTTGCTCGTCTGTTAATTTTGTCATTAATTTGATGACCTCGTTAGACAAGCCCGCCAAACTGCCGTTTTGGGCAGCCTTTTGCACGCCGATACATCTTCCCTTTTCAACGCCGATACCGATTCCCTTTTCCACGCCGATTTTTTCACCTTCCCTAAAAATGACGCTGTCATATCTTTTGAC
>JBPOJO010000246.1:0-1705 GCA_052033485.1 Bacteroidota bacterium
GAAGGCTACGTTACATTGGAAATGTAAAACGTTACCGCCGTTGAGTGTGTCTCCACAAACGACTTGAATTGCAAATAAAAAAGTCGCTTGTGAGGACACAAGCAACGGCGAAAAGTGGAAATGTAAAACGCTCTTAGTGTGTTTTTGGAAAAAAAATGCGTTTTCGCAGCCTAAAAGCTACGTTACATATCATTTTAGATTTTAGGTAATATTTTTCGTAAATAAACAAAATCATTCAAACCTTCGACGAAAATTTATATTTTTGCCGATTAAATTATCGAAAAAATGAAAGCCATAGCACTGTTCTGTTTTTTTCTTTTGCCCAATTTAGCTTTTTCACAGGCGCAAAAAAAGGCAAAAAGGGACACTTGTTACATCATTGACTATGCCGACGCACTCACTTTGCGCAGTTTTGCCTCTTATGAGCGCAACCGTTTTGAGATGAAAAATGCCAAAACAGATGAAAAATTTGTTTTTGAGCCGGATAATGCCGTGAGAATGGGCTTCGGCGCAAGTTTTAAAAGATTTGGGTTTAACCTCAATTTTAAATTGCCGAACATTCAAAATACGCAATTTCAAAAAAGTGCCGGCAATACAAAAGAATTTACCATGCAAGCATTTTTATTTTTCAGAAAATTCGGCGGCGATTTTGCGATGCGCAATTATCGCGGACTTTTTTGGGTCAATCAAAAAGATTTTAATCTTCCCGAACCCTCTTTTCATTTTCCTTTTTCGCCCAACATGAGCATCGGAGAACTTTCCGGCACTTTCTTTTACATCACAAACCACAGAAAATTTTCTTTTCGCAGTTCATTTATTCAAGACGAAAGGCAAATAAAAACTGCCGCAACTTTTCTTTTAGGCTTCACCGCAAATGCCATGACTTTTAAGAATGACAAAAATAATGTCGGCGGCATCGCAGGGCAATTTTTCCCCGTCGAACATTACGGTTCGAACCAAATCGGGGTTCTGATGGGTGGTGCCGCCAATTTTTGCGTGAAACAACATTGGGTTTTCAGCGGAACTTTGTTGCAAAGTTTCATGAATAAAAATATGCGAATTAGCTTTTTTGACCACAGTCGCGAGGATATTTTTTTGCAAAGTCCGAGCTTATTTATTCGCTTAAATCTTGACGCAACCTATTCGGCTAAAAAATATTTTTGCGGTTTTTCTTTCACAAGCAATGACTATTTGATGCGTTCGGACAATGCCGTTCGCCGTTTTCAGGCGCAAGTACGATTTTTCGGCGGTTTGCGTTTTTTTCGCAAAAATTCACAACAAACAAGTTCTCATGCTGCATAAAGACTGTACAAAAATGCGCCGCAAAATAAAAGACACGCTGATTTTTTTTAAATCCTCCGCCTGTGCTGTATTTTGCGGCATTTGAGTTTATCCGCGACAAACACGGCATTTTTACAAACTATTTGCCTGAAATACAATGTTTTGTAAAAAAACATTGTATTTCAAAACTACAAAAACTTGTTATTTTTCGCGAAGCGGCAAGGCTTTCATGCCCGAAAAACCGCCGAGCACCGGTTCGGTAACAATGTCGAGATTCTCATCTAAACCCGAAAAAAAGACTTTATCTTTGTTGATTCGCAAGATATTAATTTTTGCGGTTTTCAAAATGCTGTCATTTTCGAGAACAAAAACTTCATTGTTGTTCAAAACGGCATTTCGCGGAACAATCATTGCTTTGTCAAAA
>JBPOJO010000238.1:0-1677 GCA_052033485.1 Bacteroidota bacterium
ATTGATATAAAAGCCTTAAAAGATTTTTCCGCCGAACTTGAAAAAGAAGTTCTTGTCAGCGAAAAAAATATCTACCGTTTTGCCGGTGAAGAATTTAATATTGCCTCTCCGAAACAACTCGGCGAAATTCTTTTTGAAAAAATGAAACTTGACCCTTCGGCAAAAAGAACTTCTAAAACCAAACAATATGCTACGGGGGAGGAAATTTTATCAAAACTTGAACAGAAGCACCCGATTATCGCCGAAATTTTGAATTTCAGAGAGTTACAAAAGCTGAAATCTACTTACGCAGACGCGCTGCCGGAGCTTATCAGTCCGAAAGACGGCTTAATTCATACTTCATATAATCAAACCGTTGCGGCAACAGGGCGATTGAGTTCGGTCAGTCCGAATTTGCAAAATATCCCCATTCGCACCGAACGCGGGCGCGAAATCAGGCGTGCTTTTGTGCCTCGTTCGCCCGAATTTACGCTGCTTTCTGCCGATTATTCACAAATTGAGCTGCGCATCATGGCGCAATTCAGCAAAGATGCGGCAATGATAACGGCGTTCAAAGACGGGCGCGACATTCATACCGCTACCGCCGCAAAAATTTTTAAAAAGGAATTGTCCGACGTTACGCCCGATATGCGCAGGAAAGCCAAAACAGCCAATTTTGGTATCATTTACGGCATTTCTGCACACGGATTGTCCGAGCGTTTGCGTATTCCGCGTGCAGAAGCGGGTGAAATCATTCGGGCATATTTTGAGGAATTTCCTGCCGTGAAACAATATATGGACGATGTTATCAATTTTGCACGCGAAAAAGAATTTGTCGAAACATTCTTTGGTCGCCGCCGTTACATTCGCGACATCAATTCGCGAAATGCTTCTCAACAGGGTTTTGCGGAACGAAATGCGATTAACGCGCCGATACAGGGAACTGCGGCGGATATTATCAAAAAAGCCATGATTCAGATAGAGCAAGTTTTGGAAGAGAAAAATTTGCGCTCAAAAATGATTTTGCAGGTGCACGACGAATTGGTTTTTGATGTTTGGAAGGACGAAAAAGAAATCGTGGCGGAATTGGTAAAAGATAAAATGCAAAACGTCGTCGCGTGGGAAGTGCCTTTGGAAGTTGAATACGGTTTTGGGGAGAATTGGTCAGACGCGCATTGAGTAAAAAAAACACACAGCATTAGGATTTTGGAAACCCTTTTGTTGTGTGTTTTTAAGTTTGTCCGTTTCTTAAAGAACGTTTTCAACCGGCGTGTAGTCCAAGCCGAAAGCCTCGCTGACACCTTTGTAGACGACTTTTCCGCCCACAACGTTCAAACCGAGCAACAATTCTTTGCTTTCCGCGCATGCTTTTTTCCAACCTTTATTTGCCAATTCGAGTGCGTAAGGCAAAGTTGCGTTTGTGAGCGCAAGCGTTGAGGTGTAAGGCACTGCACCGGGCATATTTGCCACGCAATAATGCACAACATCGTCAATGATGTACGTCGGGTCTGCGTGTGTAGTGGCTTTTGAAGTTTCAAAACAGCCGCCTTGGTCAATCGCAACGTCTACCATGACCGTTCCGGGGCGCATGGTTTTGAGCATACTGCGCGTGATAAGTTTCGGAGCTTTGGCACCCGGAATCAAAACAGCACCGATAATCAAATCCGTTGTGCGAATTTCTTCCGCCACATTGTAAGC
>JBPOJO010000200.1:0-6425 GCA_052033485.1 Bacteroidota bacterium
ATTATTACGACAAATGGCGAGAAAACGGAAGTTGGGAAAAAGCACTGAATACCCTTGTTATTGAGCGTATGGAGCAATTAGGAGGCTGTCCGAAAAGCATGTTTCAAATTTATAAAATCCAATATACTTTTGCCGGTTTCATTTTGAGCCCCAAAGATAATTTTTTTTGACAGAAATTGCTTCAAAACCGTCCTTTTTTCTCTATTGAAATGCTCAAAACGGGAATAACAAAATTTTATTTGGCTTTGATTTTCCTAAATTGACTTTTCGGACAGCCTCGCTAATTTTCTTTTAAAGCAAATTTAATCAAATCCTCCACCGGTAAATTTTTTCCGTATTTTTTGACCACCGCAATAATACCTTTTTCTGCTGCCATGCGCGTAAAACCAAGCGTAACAAGTGCCAAAACAGCCTCATCTTTCACGTCTTGCGCTAAATCATTGCCGACAAGGTGAATTTCTTCGCTGAGTCCTTCTTTTTTGACCTTGTCTTTCAATTCCAAAATCAGTCTTTGCGCCGTTTTTAAACCGATACCCTTCACGGCTTTAATTGCGTTAATATTTTCGCCGGCAATCGCTTTGCGCAAATCGTCGGAACTCATGTAGGAAAGCAGAGCTAAACCCGTACTCGGTCCGATTCCCGACACTTCGGTCAGCATCAGAAACAATTTTTTGTCCGAATCTTGCAAAAAGCCGTAAAGCGTATGCGAATCTTCTTTCACGTGCAAGTGCGTGTAAATTTTGAGCGTTTCGTCTTTTTTAACATTTTCAAAAACACTGAGCGGAATTTTTATCTCATAGCCGATTCCGTTCGCCTCTATTGTCAGATGCGAGGGTTCCCTTTCGGTAATTTTACCGATGATGTAAGCAAACATAATGTCATTTTTTTGCAAAAATAACACATCAAAAGTCATCAAACATCAAAAAAATTAAATTTTGCAAAATTTCTTTTTTAGCCAAAAATGTATTGCTGTTTTCGCTTTTTTCTGCTTTTATTTGCATGAAATTAGTCGAAAATTTTCTTTTCGACAATTTTAAACAAACATTTTTAATAACAAACATGAAAAAAATCTCATTTTTAACCTTGATTATGCCGTTTTTGGCTTTTTCTTTCGCGGCTAAGGCGCAAACTGCCGAAGAAATTATTGACAAATATTTGAAAGCCGTCGGCGGAGTGGAAAAATTGAAAAGCATTAAATCCATCAAAACTATCGTCAAATTTAAGCAAGGAGGCATGGAAATTCCCGCCGAAATGGTGCGCGGCGAAAAAGGTAAAACAAGAACTTCTTTTACTTTCCAAGGTAAAGAAATGGTGCAAACTGTTTTTGACGGCGAAAAAGGGTGGAATTTGAACTTTATGACCCAAAAATCCGAGCCGATGGAAAGCGAAGATGTCGAAAACTTAAAACGCGAAGCCGTTGATTTTCCCGAACCTTTCCTCAATTATGCCGACAAAGGATACAAACTCGAATTGTTGGGCAAAGAGAAAAAAGAAGGCACGGATTGCTACAAAATTAAATTAACCAAAAAATCACAACTTGTGGACGGTGCCGAAACGGACAACGAAATTGTTTATTATTTCGACACCGAAAATTACCTCCCCATTGTCAGCGAAACGACTTTCAAAAAGGGACCCGCTAAAGGAAAAATTATGCAAGTTGTCATGAGTGATTATCAAGAAGTGGACGGTATGCTTTTTCCTTTTTCCATCACACAAAGCTTGGAAGGAAACGGCTCAACCATTCAAATCGAAAAACTTGAATTGAACGTTCCGCTCGACGACAAACTTTTTGCAGAACCGGGTAAATAGCCTTTATACTTTTGGAATTGATGTAATTTTTTAGCCGAGCGGCAATTTTTTGTATTGCAAGCTTCTTTTGCGAAAATTTGTGCTGAAAGTTACGATTAAAAAAATACTGAGTACTTACAATTTTATTAAGCAGTTTCTGTCAATTTTGCGGTGCATTTTTGACCGGGATTGTATTTTTTTATCCAAAAACGCCTAAAATATACTCGGCGCAAGCCGAAAACTTTTTAAAATGTCAAAAATGAAAATCTTAACAGCATTATTTTTTCTCTCTTTATTCTGTGTTCAAAATATTTTTGCACAAGAATCTGTCGTCCTTTCCGGCGAGGAAATGTTCGGCTCCATGCGGGCGCGACATATCGGTCCCGCATTGATGAGCGGGCGCGTTACCGACATTGAGGGACACCCGAAAAATTCTAAAATTATCTACATCGGCACGGCAGGCGGCGGTGTTTGGAAGTCCGAAAACGGCGGCGTGGTTTTCAACTCCGTTTTTGACAAACACAATCAATCCGTCGGCACGGTTGCCCTTGACCCGAACAATCCCGACAAGGTTCTTTGGGTAGGAACGGGCGAAGTTTGGACGCGAAACAGTGTTTCTTACGGCGACGGCATCTACAAAACGGAAGACGGCGGCAAAAATTGGGTACATGCAGGCTTGGATAAATCCGAACGAATCAGCAGCATTGTCATTGATAAAAATAATTCGCAAACGCTTTACGTAGGCGTAATGGGCGCATTGTGGGGCGCAAGCGCGGAAAGAGGCGTTTTCAAAACAACCGACGGCGGCAAAACTTGGGAAAAAATCTTTTTTATTGACGAAAATACCGGCTGTTCCGAATTAATTGCCGACCCGCGCAATCCGAATGTTCTTTATGCAGCATTTTGGGAATTTCGCCGCACGGCGTTCTCTTTCAATTCCGGCGGTTTAAAAAGTGCACTTTACAAGACGACGGACGGCGGAAAAACTTGGCATAAAATTCACAACGGATTTCCGAAAGGCAAACTCGGGCGCGTCGCAGTTGCCCTCGCCCCCTCGAATCCCGACATTTTGTATGCCGTAATTGAAGCTGAAAACGATTCGGAAAAAGGGCTTTATCGCTCCGAAGACGGCGGACAAAATTGGGCTTTTCGCAACGGCGATTTTGAATTAACCGTTCGCCCTTTTTACTTTTCACGCATTGTTGTAGACCCTAAAAATCCCGAAATTGTCGCAAAAGCGGGTTTGAGCGGCACTATCAGTCGCGACGGCGGCAAAACTTTCCGCGCACATGGTGGCACACACGCTGATATTCACGATTATTGGTTTGATATTAACAATTCCGACTTTATTTATACCGCAACCGACGGCGGTTTATACCGCTCATGGGACGGCGGCGCGGTGTGGGAAATGGTCAAAAATATCCCCGTTTCGCAATTTTACCATGTCAGCATTGACAACAGTACACCTTATAATGTGTACGGCGGATTGCAGGACAACGGTTCGTGGTACGCGCCCTCCGCGAGCAAAGGCGGCATCGAAAACAGAGATTGGGAATCCGTGGGCATGGGCGACGGTTTTCGCGTATATCGGCACCCGACAAAGAAAAATATTATTTATTCGGAAATGCAAGGCGCGGAAAATGTTTGGCGATACGACAGTGAAAAAATGCAAAGCAAAATCGTTAAACCTTATCCGATTGAAGGCGACCCGAAATTGCGTTTTAATTGGAACACGCCGATTGGGGTCAGCCCGCATCAGCCTGACAGATTTTACGTCTGCAGTCAATTTGTGCATCGCTCCGAAGATATGGGCGAAACTTGGGTAAAAATTTCTCCCGATTTGACGACCAATGACCCGAAAAAACAACAACAAGAAAACTCCGGCGGACTTTCGAAAGACAATTCCGGAGCGGAAAATCACTGCACAATTTTTACGCTTGCGGAATCGCCGCTCGACCAAAATATCATTTGGGCAGGAACGGACGATGGAAATGTGCAGGTAACGACAGACGGCGGCAAAACTTGGACAAATACCGTCGCCAATATTGTCGGTTTGCCGAAAAACACGTGGGCGTATCATGTTGAGCCGAGTCGTTTTGACAAAGCGGTTTGTTATGTTGTTTTTGACGGACATACGCAAAACGACATGAAAACTTATCTTTATAAAACGAAAGACTTCGGAAAAACATGGACTTCGCTTGTTACGCCCGCTCTCAAAGGTGTTGCAAGGCACATCAAGGAAGACTTGCAAAGCCCTGATTTGCTGTTTCTCGGCACGGAATTAGGTTTGTTCATCAGCGTCGACGGCGGGCAAAATTGGACACAATTCACCAATAACATGCCTTCGGCAGCCGTACATTATTTGGCAATTCACCCCGAAACTTCCGATTTGATTGTCGCAACACACGGCAGAGGTTTGATTATACTTGACAATATCAGCCCATTGCGACAAATCAACAACAAAAATATTGCGGAAGAGGTCTATTTTTTCAAACAAAATGACTTTGTTTTGGAAGAAACTTCGCCTTTTTATCACGGCGGAGACATGAGCGAATTTTACGGTGAAAACCCCGACCGCGGACCGAAAATCATTTATTATCTCAACAAAAGGCATACAATCGGAAAAATGCTTTTGGAAATTTTTGACAAAGACGGCAATAAAACGGCGGATTTGTCGCCGGGCAAATCAAAAGGCATTAACATTGTTGGTTGGAATCCTTTTATGAAAATGCCGAAAGTCGCTAAGGGAAAAACTTTTACCTTCGGGGCGTTTTCCGTACCGCGTTTGCCGGAGGGCGAATACACCGTCAAAATGACCAAAGGCAGCAAAACTTTTGAGCACAAAATTGTTTTGAAAAACAGTTCTATCAGCCTTTTCACGCCCGAAGACCGTAAAATTCAGCGAGAATCAATGATGAAATTGTATGACATGACGGAAAAACTTGCGCATCTTGTGGACGAAATTGATTTGATGCAAGCGGGCGCAAAGGCGAGTTTGGCGCAAAACCCCTCGCTCAAAAAATCAACGGAGCTTTTGAGCGGCAACATTGACAAATTGCGCGAAAAACTTGTTGTGTTGACCGGCGACAATTATGTCGGTTCGGCAGAGCCGCGATTGCGCGAAAAAATGTCCGCGCTTTATGCCGAAATAACCGGTTATTACGGTCGTCCGTCCGATGCGCAGCTCAAAAACTTGGCGTGGATTGAAAAACAATTCAAAGAGGCAAAAGCAGAGGCGGACAATATCAAAACAAAATATTTCGCGCCCTTCAATGCACAGTTATTAAAGTTGAAATTGCCGGAAATAAAATTGCGAACTTGGGAGGAATTTAAAGCGGCGGATAAATAACGTGATGGCAAATTTTCCGTGTTTTTTTTACGAAAAAACGTAGCTAATGATAACTTCGGAAAACTTTGATTTAGGAAATCGTGCTGCCAAAAACAGGAAAGTTTTCCGAAGTTGTCATTACTTCAATAGTTACATCAAAAAAATTTTCTAAAAATCGCTTTGCAAAGCGCGTTTCTGAAAATATTTATTTGAAATAACAGTCGCAGTAGAGAGGAGCTAAGTGCATTTTTTTTATTTTGGAAACAAAAAAAACTCGCCCTGCGCGTACATCATAGCCCGGCGGCTACGGAGAAGGCAGGGCGAGACGTTTATTTTGTTTCGCTCAAACGTGCATATTCGTCCGTGATAAATTGTACGGCAAAGCCCATAACACGCGCACTGATACCGTTTCTTGCAAAAATTACTTTTTTGTCTTTCGCCTCTCCGTTGAGTGAATTGACGGCTGAAGCAAGCAAAATTGTCGCCGTTGTTAAGGTTTGTTTGTCAAAAGCCTCTTTCACTTTGTCCAAATCGGCTTTTGCTTTGTCCTTTATTTTTCCGTCCGTAATTTTTGATAAATCCGGATTTACCGCTTTTTCGAACATTAAAGCCGCCATATCTCTGAATTTATTCACGTCCGCAACGGAAAGGCTGATGTATTGCTCCTCCGCTTTTTCGGGAAAAAGGCAAGCCGCCATTGCCCACGCGCCGCCGCCGGAGATGTAAATTTCTTTTCGCGATTTCAGCACGGCACTTGCCGCAATTTTTGAGGTCAATTCGGGTTCGATTTTACTCCTGTGAATATTTTTTGCGGCAGTGTTAAAATCGCCTCCGCTTGTTTTCGCCAAAGCCTGCAAATTGTCGGAGCCGTAGGGCAGGGCAAAGCTGTTGGTCTTTTTCTCCCCTTCCGAAAGCATGCAACCGATGACGGTATTGCCGCCGCCGATGTCTGCCAAAACAGCGGAAAAGCGTTTTTTATCGGGTACTAAACCGAGAATACCGTATTCCGTTTCTTGTTCGGGCGTGGTGAAATGCAATAATTTATTTTTATCGCCGGGGAACGATGCCTTTATTTTATTTTTTAATGCTTCTGCATTTTTTGCACTTGCAACCGCGCTGCTGCCGACTATAAAAATTCGGTCATCTGCCACGCCGTACTCGTTGAGCAATTTTTCATAAAAAAATTTGACAGACCACGCGGCTTCTTCAATTTTGTCATTTGCCATCATTTCGCCGGCTTTGACGGAAAGTTCGGCTTTGCTGTTAGTTTCCAAAAACTTGGTATTGACGACATATTCGCCTTTTTTAT
>JBPOJO010000496.1:0-1893 GCA_052033485.1 Bacteroidota bacterium
AAGATTTTTCGGAAAGCATAGCTACCGCACGCTCATAATCTGTACCGCTTTGCTCGATGATTTGCCAAAAGGATGCTGTTTTTTCGGTCATTTGAAGTTTTTTTTTACAAAGATAGTGTTTTCGTCAGAAATGCGCAACTATAAACCTGCGATGCCGTAGGCATCGGTTTAATGAATCCAAGCAAACAAATATTTTTCGTCATATTCAACCTCAAATTTCTTCAAAAAAGCAATATATTCGTCCCTGAACAATTGCTTTTTATGATGTTCTTTTTGGTTCAAAATATACTTCACCACATTGTCAATATGCGAATGACTGTATGAAAATGCACCGTAGCCTTCCTGCCAATTGAATTTGGATTTTGACAAACCGTTTTCATTAATCATTTCGGTACTTGCTTTCTTTACTTCTCTGACCAAATCACTCAAACAGCAACTCGGCTTCATTCCGATAAAAAAATGAATGTGGTCGGGCATACCATTAATTGCTAACATTTTTTGCCCCTTATTTTGCACAATTCCTGTGATATACTGATACAATTTCTCCTCCCAAGCATATTCAATCTGCGCATCTCGATGTTTAACGGCAAAAACTACTTGAATGTAAATTTGTGAAAATGTACTCATATTTCAATTCCAATGATTTTGATTTGAGTGAAATAATTAATAGGACTGAAAAGATGTTTGATGCTGCATAAGCAAAAAAAAAGCGAAAGTTCAAACAAACCCGAGAAAAACGATGCCGAAGGCATCATACGTTTGTAGCTTGCAGGGTTTGTTTTTTTGCGACCCCGTTGGGGTCGTAGCATTATTATTGTCAATTTTTTGCTATAAACCTTCTATCCCGTTGGGATAGCAAAGAAATTTCGAAAAATGCACTTTTTACTTGTCCCATTACTTAGATTTTCAAATGAAACTTTGATTTCGCTTGTCTGTTTTTTTACAAGATGCGGTTTTGTGCAAAAAAAGAGGTATTTGAAGACCTCACTAATTTTTGTCTTTTTCGTTTTGAGAAAGTTTATTTAGAATTTGAGAAACAGTATTTTCTAAAATTTGTACCTTTTCAATCAAAACTGCAAATTTTTCCTTCTCTTTATCATCTTCGGATTGTAGCGTCCATTTAGGCGGGTCTCCGTTAAATGTTACATTGCCAAAAATTACACCTGCTTGACAATTTTGTTTATTGTTGCTTATCAAAATACTTTCGGGCAAAAACTCTTGAACAGGTACTTTTAAAATTTCAGCAAACCTAAGAATTTCCTCAAATTCACAACTAATCTCACCCCGTTCTATTCGCCCATATGCCGAAGGAGAAACGCTTAGAACTTCTGCCATTTGCGCTTGCGCCCAATCACGAGAATTTCGTTCTTGGGCAAGTCTATGTCCGACTTTTAGTTTCATTCGTTTTAAGGTTTATATTATCCGAATTCAGATTGATTATTTTTAAGATTAGGCAAACTCGCTTCCTACATTTGCACAAATTTAACAACAATATTTTGAAAATGGA
Source organism: Bacteroidota bacterium (assembly GCA_052033485.1). Taxonomy (GTDB): domain Bacteria; phylum Bacteroidota; class Bacteroidia; order Cytophagales; family Bernardetiaceae; genus JBPOJO01. The sequence goes on from JBPOJO010000496.1 coordinate 1,508, forward strand.
AGTGGTGGCTGATTTTTTTTCTAAACTTATTGGTGCTGACAGGATTGTAAACTTGGTTGCGGCATTTTTATTAGCGGGGCTTTACTTTGCTTATCTCTATATTTATCGTCACAAGCAATTTAAAACACCCGAAAGCCTTGAAGCAAAAAGGATAGATTCAATTTCCTACGATAAAGTTCTCGCAAAAATAGACACAGAAACCGCAAACGAACTTGCAAGGAAAAAAGCAGATGAAGATGCTAAAAAAAGCACAGGGAGCATCATCACTATTCGGCAAGGTCTTTACGGTGTCGCAATTTTTTTTCTAATAATGGTGCTTTCAGAAATTGTTTTTAGGATTTATATATGATGCGTGGTACTTTTGCCAATGTACGGATTAAGAACTT
>JBPOJO010000049.1:0-6125 GCA_052033485.1 Bacteroidota bacterium
GTTTTTGAAAGAATTAGGACTTCCGCCGATTTAATGAGTATATTTTTACTTGCGCCGTCAAAAAAGTTTTAAAATTTCATCGAATCAAACGAACATAACCTTTGGTGATAAGTGAAATTTTTCGCAAATCTTCATAAGATGCGGTGTAAAAATAGGTGTCTGCCGGCGCGGGCGTACCGTTGATTGTGCCGTCTCGCCGTTGCTTGTGTCCTCACAAGCGACTTTTTCTTTTGCACTTCGCCGTTGCTTGTGTCTTCACAAGCGACTTTTTCATTTGCACCTCGTCGTTGCTTGTGTCCTCACAAGCGACTTTTTCATTTGCACTGCAAGTCGTTTGTGAGGACACAAACAACGGCGGTTGAAATAATTTTATTTTCTTAGGCTCACAAAAAGCAGTTTTGAGCCTGTTTTGCTTATTTTTGAATTTTGAAAATAAAGAAAACAGCGGATTAAATAAAAAAAACAGAAAAAAATTTGAAATATGTTTTTTTTGCCCTACATTTGCACTCCGATTCTATCTGAGAAGATATTAACATTATTTTAATACATCATGAGCCACGAGTTGATTCGCTTTGTAGAAGAGCAATACAGCGAGAAACGTAAAGCCCTCCCCGATTTCGGCGCAGGTGATACGGTAAATGTTTATGTGAAAATTTCTGAAGGCGGCAAAGACCGTATTCAGCTTTTCCAAGGTACGGTAATTCAACGTCGCAATCCGAGCACCAACGGCGAAACGTTCACGGTTCGCAAAATTTCTAACGGTGTCGGTGTTGAACGTATTTTTCCCGTTTTGTCACCTTCGATTGACAGGGTAGAAGTTATTCGCCGCGGTAAAGTTCGTCGCGCAAGATTGTTCTATATGAGAGGTTTGCACGGTAAATCTGCTCGTATTCGCGAACGCAGATAAAAGCACTTGCTATGCGAATAAAATTTTAGCCCTGACAATTTTTTTCAGTCGGGGCTGTTTTTTCGCAGGAATTGATTGCCTTTATTTGCATGATTTGAAAAAAGTATTGTAAAATACTGAAAAATGAACGAAAGCAAAAGACAAAAAACGCTTGCAAAGCAAATTCAACGCGATTTAAGCGATATTTTTTTGCAACATAAAGACAAGTTCAACGGTCGTTTTATTACGATTACGGAGGTAAAAATTTCCGGCGATTTAAGTGTTGCCAAAGTTTTTGTCAGCGGATTGTTGAATAAAACCGAAAACAGCGGCTTGGTCGAATTACTCGATGAAAATAAGTCTTACATTCGCAAAGAATTGGGCAAAATCATCAAAAACAGTGTCAGAATCGTTCCCGATTTGCGTTTTGTGTTGGACGATACGGAAGTAAGTGCCAACAGCATGGAGGAATTAATTGCAAAATTAGAGATTCCGCCGGCGAAAGACGAAACGGAATTCGGCGACACTTATCGTCCTTAAATTTTGTTAAAGTTTAACACTGCTTTTGACCTCATCGAGAAAATGCAAACTTCGTATCATTCTCCCGTTTTACTCTCCGAGAGCCTTGACGCTCTTGCTATCAAACCCGAAGGCAGCTATGCTGATTTAACTTTCGGGGGCGGCGGACATTCAAAAGCGATTATTTCCAAGTTGACTTCCGGAAAACTCTACGCTTTTGACCAAGATGCCGATGCTGCTGAAAATGTTTTCGAGGATGAGCGTTTGATTTTTATTCAGGCAAATTTTCGTTACCTGAAAAAATATCTCAAAGCTTTTAAAGCTCCGCTCCTCGATGGAATGCTTGCGGATTTGGGCATTTCTTCGCATCAAATTGACACTCCGGAACGCGGTTTTTCGACCCGATTCGACGCGCCTTTGGATATGCGCATGAGTCAAGACCTCAGTTTGTCTGCAAAAGATATTGTCAATACGTTTAAAGAAGAAGAATTAACAAGAATTTTCAATCAATATGCCGATTTGTCAAACGGCAGAATGATTGCAAGGTTGATTATCGGTGCGCGCGTTAAAAAAGCCATCAAAACGACCAAAGAATTAACTACCGCAATAGCACCTTTGGCACAAAGAAATAAAGAATTTAAGTTTTTTGCACAGGTTTTTCAAGCACTGCGTATTGAAGTGAATGAGGAATTAAAGGCATTGGAAGAAATGTTGTTGCAAAGTACCGAAGTGTTGAAAAAAGATGCCGTTTTTGCCGTCATTACCTATCATTCGCTCGAAGACCGCCTTGTAAAAAACTATTTTCAAAAAGGAAAATTTTCGGGAGAAGAAGAAAAAGATATATACGGAAATTCCTCCAAACCATTCGCTCCGCACGGAAAAAAATTAATCACCCCTACAGACGCAGAAATCGGCATTAACAATCGCGCGAGGAGTGCAAAATTGCGCATTGCCGTCAAATTATAGCTCGCCGCCGACTTTTCAAAACATTGTAAAACAAATTGTTACCTTTCGGGAGATAGAATCACAGTAAAAAATGGGCAAAATTCCTATTCGCCTGCCCGATTTTGGAAAATCGTGCTGTAAAAAAATTACGAAATTATGAGTTGAAAGGAATAAACAAAAACCAAGTACTCGCGCTGTACTTTGGGCGTTAAAATGCTGCAAAAAATTCAAAACATAAAAGTTTATTGCACAAAAAAATGATTAAGCAAAAAAAAATATTTATTTTTGACAAGATTTGTAACTGTTTAGAACATTGTTTCACAAGCAGTCAGTTTGCGAACTTAAACTTTTAAGTTGCAAGCTGATAACTTGCGGTACAATCGGGCTGAATAGTTAGCAAGATTTTAATCATTAAAACCATAAACCTGAAAAAAAATGTTGCGTCAAGAATACGAAAAATACACGGAGCAAGACTTTTATGTTTGGCGAACGCTGTATGAAAGACAAATGCAAATTTTGCCCGGAAGAGCCGATTCGGAATTTATGCAGGGCATAGAGCGTGTAGGATTTGCTGCCGAAAAAATACCGGATTTTTCCGATGTGAATGAAAATTTATCAAAATTGACCGGTTGGGGCATTGTGGTTGTTCCCGGATTGATTGATAACAAGCCGTTTTTTGAATACCTTAAAAACAGTTTATTCCCTTCCTCAACATGGCTGCGAAAAGTTGAGCAACTTGACTATTTGCAAGAGCCGGATATGTTTCACGATATTTTTGGGCATGTTCCTTTGTTGAGCAATAAGGATTTTACGGGTTTTTTGACCGGTTTAAGTGAGATTGCTTTGGATTACATTGAAAATCCTTTGGCAATCGAACTTATTTCGCGACTGTATTGGTACACCGTCGAATTCGGGTTGGTCAAAACAGAGTCGGGTTTGAAAATTTACGGTGCGGGGATTTTGTCCTCCCCGGGGGAAAGTGTTTATTGTTTGGAGAGCGATATTCCGAAAAGAATTGACTTTGATGTGGAAACTATCATGCACAAACCCTACATCAAAGACCGATATCAGGCGCAATATTACGTGATTGACTCCTATAAACAGTTGTACGAAAGCGTTCGGGAAGTTGCGGTTGTTTTAGAAAAAATGTTAAAATTAAATCCTGCCGAGATTGAAATGTAAGGCAGAGTGCCGCAACGTTTTTTTCAAAAAAAAAATGAAGCAGTTTTGTATTAAATTAGGTTAATTGAACTCTAAGGTTTTTTAAAATCCTTAAAATGTAATTAACCTAATTTAACGATATGTTTTCAAACAAAATAAGTTGTGATTTGTCCGCCGTCGCTTGTGGAGACACAAACAACAGCGGGCAGATTTATTTTCACAACTAAATTTGAACAAATTCTTATTGCAATAAAGGGAGGAAACAAAAAAAGCACCGCTTAACGATGCTTTTTTTTCAAACGAAAATTTGCCTCAGCTTTTGAAATTTTTCTCCGAAAATTTTACTATTTCGGAGTATTTGCGGAAAGGGGCAAAAGTACGTTTCAGTAACACTAAATTTTGAAAACTTTTACGTTACAAATCTAATTGATTTTTCAATACCTACCGGTTAATGAACAGATAACGATTGTTAATGACTTGTTAATGATTGAATTTTTCGGCATTTACGGGTTATTTTGCCAAAATTTCTTCCGCTAATAGCTTTGCTTGTCGGCGCAGTTCATTCACCGCAGTACTTTCCCACAAGATTCCTTTTAAGTTTCCGCCCAAAATTCGTATGTTTGATATGTTTTTTCCGTTTTGGTCAGTTGCTTCAAAACTCCGTGCGCAGGCATTGATGCCGAGTTTTAAAGCGTCTTGTACCAAAATACCTTTTTCAAAAAGCGGATTCAAAAAATTATCCTTTTGCGTCAAATCCGTTTCGGGTCCGGTGCAATTTATTACCCTCGAAAAATATTCCTGACGGATTTCTTTTTTCTTTTTGTCAAAATAAGTTAATTTCACGACATTGTTTTCTTCCTCCAAATTCATCACTTTGCCGGAAATAACGGTCAATTTGCCTTCAATGCGCATCATTTGAATTTTATCGTGAATATGCAAAGGGATTCTGTGCCTTGCAACCCCCCAAAGATGCCTGAAACGCGACATAAAAAGGGATTTTTCATCATCCGTAAAATTTTGCCACAGGCGTTGCGTATGAGGACGGAGGGAGTCAATCATCGGTTCTGCCGACAAACCAAGTCGCCGAACAGTGCGTATATGCTTGAAAACAAGCTCCGAAAGCTCGCGCAGGCGCGTATTTTCCTTTATTTCGCCGACCAAAGCCTCGTAACGCAAACCGTTATGCCTGTGCGGTAAAATGTTAAAGCCGTTTGGAGAAAGTGAAACAAATTTATTTTTAACTTTATTTTCAACTAATCCGATAACGGTGTCAATCATTGAAAGCCCGTTGCCGAGAATCAAAACGGGCAAATCACTGCCGAGTTCGGCAACACATTTCCCGTCCCAAGGATTTTGAAAATAATTTTTACTTTGAAAAAAAATCGGGTTTTCGATGCGCGGATTGCGCGGAATTTGGTTGCCGTTTGCGAGTACGCATAAATCAAAAAGTCTTGTCGTGCCGTTTTCAAAATTCACCACAAGAGATTGATTTTCAATATCAAGTTTGCGGACTTTCAGAAAAGATTCTTCTAATAAATGACCTTTTTTTTCGGCATTTTCCTTCTCAATTTGCCAAATATTTTGAAGATAATTGCCGAAAAGAAAACGCGGAACAAAGGCGTTCGCGATGAGATGTTTTTCAAAAACGGCATAATCTGCCTGCTGTGTCAGAAAATTGAGAAAATCGTCCGGCTGTTCTTCAAAAGCACTCATTTTAGCGGCAACGACGTTCAACAAGTGGCTTTTTGAATAGGGCGAATAGGCAGTTCCGCGTGCAAAATGTTCTTTTTCGCCGCAGATAAAAATTTGCAATGGTGTTTCGGAACGCAAAAGGCGAACAGCCGTCATGATGCCCGAAAAGCCCGCGCCGATAATGCAGATATTTTTCCTTGTCATTTTTTTGACAAAAATACATATTCTCAGCACAGCCGAAAAAATTTTTTCACAAAATTTTTCGGAAGAAAATTGAGGCTCAGTATAAAAAAGCCCGAAAAAGGCAAATTTATGGCTTTTTCGGGCTTTGAGTTTATTTCTTTTTTTGTTCGCGTGTTATTTTTGCTTTCACTTCGCCTGCTTCTGCTTCCACTGCAACTTTAGCTTTTTTAGTTTTTGCTTTCGCTTCACTTTTTACTTCCACCGTTTCTGCTTCGGCAACTTCGGTTTTGGCGGCGGTTTTTTTCTTGCTTTCCTTTTTTTCGACAGGTTTTTCTACTTCTGCCTTAGGTGCTTCTGTTTTCGCAGGGGCAAGATTTTCGACATTTTCCTTTTCCGCTTCTTTGGTTTCAACTTTCGGGTCAAGGATTTCGGGGAAAAACTCCGCAAAAAGATTGTACCAAGAAATGAGCTTTTTGATGTCTGAAATATGCACACGTTTTGCGTCGTTGTCGGGCAAAATTTCGTTCATAAAATCGCGCAACTGTGCATCACCTGCTTCTTTTGCAAGGTTGATGACGGAGGGGTATTTTTCACGAACGGCACGAAAAACTTCTTCCAATGCGACCGCACCTTCACCGGTAGTGGTATATACGGAAATTTCTTTTAAAATAGAAACTTTGTGTCCTGCGTTGGTAATAAGTTTTATTTTCGGGTTTCCGACCGCCTCGACAATGACTCC
>JBPOJO010000715.1:0-2602 GCA_052033485.1 Bacteroidota bacterium
ATTTCTGTCACGGTTGATGTGCGCCCCCGCACAATCCGCGATGAGCGGCAAGCGACGGTCATATTGACAAGAAGTTAAGTAATCGTAAATATTCGCATTTTTACCGTTAATTAAACACTCGGATTGCGTAAAAGAACTGACGGGAAAAACAATTTCGGGACTGTTTTCGTCTTGTTCAAAAATATTCACAATCTCCACTCTTGCCACACAATTATCAGGTAAGCGCAAATGAAGCGCAACGGCATCGTACGCAGAGAAATAATTTTCAGAACCGTTGAAAATTAAGCTGTTATGCGAGTTCATTTTATCAATCTCAACACCTGCGACAAAACCAATGAGCGGATTTTGATAAATATTCGGCAAGTCAAGTGCCTTTAAAGCATATTTTTGAGTAATATTTTTGGCATAAGGCAAAATCAAAAAGGTAAATCCGTTTTCAAAATTATTGCCGGTGATGTCCTCAATCGTATTTTCGGAATAACTTGCGAACTTAAATTCCTGTGCATAATCCGTAAAATCATTCACAAAAATTTTATCCTTGCTGAAAATGCCGCCCGAAATATCCATAAAATACGGAATTGTTCCGGCTATCCAATTTCCTTTCGGAAGTTTTTTGAGCAATTCTTCATCTGCCGCTAAAACCAAAATTTTCCCTGCGTTAATTTGCGTGCAGACTTCCTCGTAAGTGTATAATTTATTGCTAACCATTTTTACCAAGTTTTAAAAATTGCCTCAAAATCATAATAACAAGCCAAAACATACTTTTCACACAAAGAATGCACTTCCTCTACGGCTTCTTCAACGGTTTTACTGCCGCTTTTTACCGCCTTAGCCATCTGATGAACTTTCATTTGCAAGACATAATTTTTGAAATTATGTGCGATTTTTCCTTCCACTAAATCCCGCCATTCTTTGCGATTTTTAGGAGGAACGCTAAGATTTTTGCTCATGTTGCCATTCGTATCCGTAAAAAATTGTTGAAAAAATGCTTATTTAAGCACAAAGCCCCGATTCAAAACAAATTACCGCATAAAATTTCCGCCGAAATTAATTTTCACGCAAAAACTTAACACAGTTTAAAATGTTTGAATAAAATTAACAAAAACAATACCAAGTCATCTACACGGAAAATTCATTGTTATGTTAATTTGAAAAACAGGCTAAAATCTGTTGTATTTTGGGCAAAATACCGCCGTTGTTTGCGTCTCAAAAAGTCGCTTGTGAGGACACAAGCAACGGCGGGTAAATCTGTTGTATTTTGGGCAAAATTGTTCCAATTTGTTTATTTTAACGAACCGGTCTGACCAAAATCCCTTCTTTTGCAAGCGTTTTTTTGAGTTCCGGAATGTTAATTTCTTCGAAATGAAACACACTTGCCGCTAAAGCTGCTGCTGTTTGTGTATGCTTAAAAAGCTCCGTAAAATGCTCCTGCGTACCCGCTCCGCCGGATGCGATAAGCGGAATTGACAAATTTTCGGCAAGGAAATGCAAAGCCTCTATTGCGAAACCGTTTTTTGTACCGTCATTGTCCATGGAGGTGAACAAAATTTCGCCCGCACCGCGTTCCTGCAATTCCTTTGCCCAATCAAACAATTTTTTAGCAGTTTCTTTTTTGCCGCCGTGCGTGAAAACAAACCATTCGCCGTTGATATTTTTGGCATCTATTGCCGCAACGACGCATTGACTTCCGAAATTTTTAGCGGCTTCTTCAATCAATTCGGGACGGAAAAAAGCGGCAGAATTGACGGCAATTTTGTCCGCTCCTTCGGCAAGCAAGGCAGAAAAATCTTCCAACTGCGCCACGCCGCCGCCGACCGTAAAAGGTATGTTAATTTCTTGGGCAACCTTTGCGACAAGGTTTTTTAGGGTTTTTCTTTTTTCATTTGTTGCGGTGATATCGAGAAAACAAAGTTCGTCGGCACCGTTTTCACTATATTTTTTTGCCAATTCCGCCGGTTCGCCGGCAAAAATCAGCTCTTCAAAACGCACTCCCTTAACGGTTTGTCCGTCTTTGATGTCAAGGCAAGGAATTATTCTTTTGGCAGACATAAATTTTTTTTGTAAAATTAAAAAATATACGTTTTTCGTAAAAATTCTGCATAAATGTTGATTTTAACACTACTGTTCTTTGCATGTAAGAAAGTTTGACAAAAGCAATTTTAGGAGAAGGCTGAGGTCTGTAAATCATTGATTTTCAAGAAGATAATTTTTTTTCAAATATAAATTCATTTCATAAAAAAAAGATACGCGAAACAAAATTTTATATCGAAAATAAAAAATAAACAAAATAATACACTGTGTTTTAGTGTCAATTAAAAATAATATCCTAAATAATAAAAATTTACGGAATAATATTTTGATATGGTTTAATTTTTGTTTATTTTTGTAAACTGAAATAAAAAATTCACCTAAAAACAAAGGGGAGGCTCCATGAAAGTAAAATTTATCAAACAAAAAGTGTCCGAACACCTTACTCCGACTGCGTGGCAGCGAGTATTGCTTCGGATTTTGCCTGACTTAAATGCGGCGGGTTTATTTTTGCACAATATCACTGATGATTATGATGTTAACGGCAGGATTTTGGAAAAAGTGCGCCAAAATT
>JBPOJO010000269.1:0-6544 GCA_052033485.1 Bacteroidota bacterium
GTATCGTCTGCGCCGCCGATGATAGCACCTGCGTGCCCCATTCTGCGCCCTTTCGGAGCCGTTTGACCGGCGATAAAGCCGACGACGGGTTTCGTTCCGTTCGCTTGAATCCAACGCGCTGCTTCTGTTTCCATGCTGCCGCCGATTTCGCCAATCATAATGATGCCTTCAGTGCCTTCGTCTTCCATCAATAATTTCACCGCTTCAAGTGTTGAAGTGCCGTTGACAGGGTCGCCGCCGATACCGATACAAGTAGATTGACCTAAGCCTGCCTTTGTAATTTGGTCGACTGCTTCATACGTCAAAGTGCCGGAACGAGAAACGATACCGATAGTGCCGGGACGATGGATAAATCCGGGCATAATGCCGATTTTAGCCTCACCGGGTGTGATAACGCCGGGGCAGTTTGGTCCGATTAATCGGCAATTTTTTCCCGAAATGTACGTTTTTGCCTTTACCATATCTTGCACCGGAATACCCTCCGTGATGCAAACAATAACTTTGATGCCCGCATCTGCGGCTTCCATAATCGCGTCTGCGGCGAAGGACGGCGGCACAAAAATAACGGATACATCGGCATTCGCTTTTTCAACGGCTTCCGCAACTGTGTTAAAAACAGGGCGGTCAAGGTGCGAACTGCCGCCTTTACCGGGTGAAATTCCGCCGACTACGTTCGTTCCGTACTCAATCATTTGTTGTGCGTGGAAAGAACCTTCTTTTCCGGTAAAGCCCTGCACAATCACACGTGAGTTTTTATTAACAAGAACACTCATTTTCAATTGCTTTTACTGTGAATAAATAAATTTTCCGAAAAGTAAAATAATATTTTTTTAAAAACAAAAAAAACGCTCAAATTTCCCCCTTTTTTTGGTTTGAACTGAGCGTTTGTATCGGCACACGGTTGTGAGCGTGATTTTTTGAGAGTAAGCAGTTATTTAATTCAACGCAAAATTAGCGGATTTGTTTTATTTAACAAAAATTGCTTGTTAAATTTGAAAAAAGTCCGAATTTTTTTGTAAAAAAATGCAACAATTTAGCCCGAATGTATAGCGAGCTATCAGCTTGCTTTCTGTAAGATTAAGGTCGCAAGCTGACAGCACGCGGTACAATGTTTTGCAAGCCGGCTAAACATTTGTGAAAAAACAACAACAGGCAGTTTTAAAAAATTATTTATCGTCATACAGAAACGGGCTTTTCCCGTCCGTGATAATAACTTTTGTGTTATTGGAGTTTGACAATTTTTTGAAAGCCTCAATGCCCATGTATTTAATGACAATGTCGCTCAAACTTTCGGAAATAATTTTTTGAGCATCTCTGATGCCTTGTGCCTCAATTTGCTTCCTTTCGGCTTCTTTTCGCTCGCGGTCAAGAATAAATTGCATTCTTTGCGCCTGCTGCTCGGCTTCTAATTTATCCTCTATCGCCCTTGAAAGTCCGGCAGGCATGATGATACTTTTGAGCAAAATAGCCTCAACAACAAAACCGCGGTCACCCAAGTAAGACATCATTTTCGCAGCGATGGATTTTTCGATTTGTTCACGCTCCGAAGTATGCAAATCTTTTGCATAAAAATTTGCCGTAACGTCGGCAACGGCTGAACGAACGACACTTCTGATGAGGTCTTCGCCGAATTTGACACCGACCGTTTCGACAATATTCACGGCTTTTTCGCCTTTTAATTTAAAAAGCACCGCCATTTCCGCGCTGACATTCAGCCCTTCTTTTGTCGGTAAATTGTCCAAATGAATTTGCATATTAATCGTTCGGGTCGGAACTTTAATGATTCTTGTCCATAAGGGATTTAAAGAATACCAACCCGGCTGTAATTCTTTCGGCTTCAAACGCCCGAATTTCCGCTTTACACCCACTTCGCCTTGTCGCACAACGCGCACGCAAGAAACAGCCCCGAAAATAAAAATGAACGCCGCAACTGCCAAAATTAATTTTTTCATGTTCTTTTTTTTGAAATAATAAGGCTTAAAAATGATAATGTTCGATAAAACGCGACCTTTCGGCAACAAAATCAATGTCTGACAGAAACGGAAAATTGGTATGTATGCACACTGTTACGGTTTTTTTCAATAATGAGTTTCATTTTAAAGTTTTTTTTTGGACTTTGCGAAAAAAAAACTTTAAAAACTTTTGTTATTTGTCAAAAAGCGACTACATTTGCAGCCCCTACGTGATAGGGTTAACTCTTTTCAAAAATGGCTGTTAAAATCAGATTGGCAAGAAGAGGTCGCAGTAAACATCCGATTTACGATGTTATCATTGCAGATTCTCGCTCACCGCGCGACGGTAAATTTATCGAGAAAATTGGTTTGTATGACCCGCACACAAACCCCGCGACAATTGACATTAAAGACGACAGAGCTTTAGATTGGTTGCTCAAAGGTGCTCAACCTACGGACACTGTTCGCCGTATGCTTTCTTATCGCGGCGTGATGATGCGCAAACATTTGCAAATCGGCGTTATTAAAGGTGCCGTTGCACAAGATGCTGCGGATACACGCTATCAGGCTTGGATTAAGCAAAAAGAAGACAAAATTCAAGGAAAAGTTAATCGCTTGGCTTCAGAAAAAACGAACGCAAAAGCTGCCAAATTGGAAGCCGAAAACAAAGTTCGCACTGCTCGCGAGGACGCTATCCGCAAAAAAGCCGAAGAAGTTGCTGCCGCTGCTTCTGCAAAAGCTAACGAAGCTGCTGCCGAAACAAGCGAAACACCCGCTCAAGGCGAATAATTATTTTTTTTGTATTCCAAAAAAGCTGCGAAAAACTTCTTTTCGCAGCTTTTTTTTTAATCAAAATCGCAAAAGTCGTTTGTGAGGACACAAACAAGGGCGGAGTGTACCGCGAGCTTTAGCTTGCGCATTGAAAGAACTATCGGCGGCGACTGAGTGTACCGCGAGCTTTAGCTTGCGCATTGAAAGAACTATCGGCGGCAACTGAGTGTACCGCGAGATTTAGCTTGCGCATTGAAAGAACTATCGGCGGCTGAGTGTATCGCGAGCTTTAGCTTGCGCATTGAAAGAACAAGCTAAAGCTCGCAGTACATTCGGCGGCCAACCGGTTAAACACTTATCTTTATTCAAAACAATTCATTCCAAAAATATGAATTTTACATTTTTCAAATATCAAGGCACGGGAAATGATTTTATCCTGATTGATGACCGCAACGCGCTTTTCCCGCGTGATGAGGCGGCTTTTATCGAAAAAATTTGTCATCGTCGTTTTGGTATCGGGGCGGACGGGCTTATTCTCATCGCAAAATGCGAAGATGCCGATTTCGAAATGATTTATTTTAATGCCGACGGAAAAATCGGTTCAATGTGCGGCAACGGAGGAAGATGTGCGGTGCATTTTGCTAATTTTTTAAAAATATTTGACAAAAACACTGTTTTTAAGGCTTATGACGGGATTCATTCGGCAAGTATTGCAGGCAATATCGTTTCGTTGAGTATGCGGGACGTTGAAAAAGCGGAAAAAATCGGGGAACATTATTTTTTAAATACCGGCTCTCCGCACGTTGTTTGTTTTGTCAATGATGCCGAAAATTATCCCGTAGTTTCGGAAGGAAAAAAAATTCGTTATGCCGATTTTTACGCGCCGGGCGGCACAAATGTTAATTTTGCGGAAAAAAAATCTGCCGAAATATTTGTACGCACCTACGAAAGAGGGGTTGAAGATGAAACGTATTCCTGCGGAACGGGAGTTACCGCCGTTGCGCTTGCCGCCTGCTTGACTGACGGACGCGAAGAAGTGCGCATCAACACACGCGGAGGAATGTTAAATGTGCGTTTTCGCCTTGAAAACGGAGTTTTTAGCCGTATTTTTTTGGAAGGAGCGGCAGAGCAAGTCTTTGAAGGAAAACTTGTGTACCCAAAATTTTAGCTGCGGCACGCACTTCGGAATAAAGTCTGAGGTGCAGTTCGATTTTCAAAAAAAATAATTCGCTTTTTTTTGCATATTTGAAAAAAAATTTGTGTATATTTATTTTTTACTTATTTTTGCAAAAAATATAAAGGAAAAATGTCAACACAAACGTCAAACCTAAAGCCGGTGCTTGTAACGGGAGGAAATCTTTCGGGAGTGAAAGCTCTTGCGGAGGTCTTGGCGATTTGCCCCTCAATCAGATACGAAAAATCGCCGTTCAATATTCAAGAAAATAACAGCAATTATATTTTTGTTACACCCGAAAATGAACAAATTTTAAGAAGTATAAATCCGCTGAACAATCCCGAAGCTGCGTCAAAACCGCCCAAAGAAAGAAAGTTTCTTTCCGGAATTTTTGCGGAAATCAGCGGTTATTTCAAAACTTTATCTTCCGAAAAAAAGGGGTATCGCATGATGGTTGCCGACACGAAGTTGTTTTTTATGGCACCATGGATTCACGAAAATTTTCATGCAGATGTCGTTATTTTGCTCCGACATCCTTTTTATTTGGCTTCTTTGCAAAAAAGGCACGGAATATTTTTTGATTTCAGACAGTTGGATACGCAACAATACTTTATCGAAAAACACCTCCCCGGTTTCAAAGCAAAAATTGAAGATTTTGCCAAAAATCCTAAGACAAGCGTCGAAAATGCCGCTTTTTCATGGGTTATTTTTGCGTCTTTGATGAATTATTATCAACGAGAATACCCGAATTGGATTTTTTTCAAAACTGAAGTTTTTGATATGCAGCGCAAATTTCGCGAATGTTATCAAATGTTAGAATTGCCTTTCACAAGAGAAATCAGCGACCAAATTGTCAATTTAAGGCAATCTTTTGACGGTCAAGATGCTAAAATGATGCTTGATTTTACCGACATAAGCAATTTGAGCGACACCGAAATTTCACTTATTCGCAAAACTTGCGAACCTTTGTACGACGAATTTTATGCTCATTAATTTTTGTCGCAGATTTTTTGACAAAATTTTTTTTCATTCCATACATGACGCAGCGCGAAATTTTTTTCAGACACATTGCCCAAACTTCGGATTTTCCGCTTGCCTTAGAAATTCGCAAAGCAAAAGGGATTTTTCTTTACGGAAAAGATAAAAAACGCTACATTGACCTCATTTCGGGCATTTCCGTCAGCAATGTGGGGCACGGCAATCCGCGAATTTTGAGTGCGGTGCGCAAACAAATTTCAAAACATTTGCACCTGATGGTCTATGGAGAATTTGTACAATCGCCGCAAACGCGCCTTGCGCAAGCGATTTGCAGCACTTTGCCTGCCGAGTTGGACAGCATTTTTTTTGTAAACTCAGGCAGTGAAGCGAACGAGGGGGCGTTAAAATTAGCCAAAAGGTACACCGGAAGGACAAAAATTCTTTCATTTTTGAATGCTTATCACGGTTCTTCACACGGCGCGTTGAGCATCGGCGGCACGGAATCCTATCGCAATGCTTTTCAGCCCTTGTTGCCGGATTGTTTTTATGCCGCTTTTAACAGTGTCGAAGATTTGGCAAAAATAGATGAAAATACCGCTTGTGTAGTCATTGAAGCGGTTCAGGCGGAAGCGGGCGTGCGGCTGCCCGACCCGCAATATATGCGAGAATTGCGCAGAATTTGCACCGAAAAAGGGGCTTTATTGATTTTTGACGAGGTGCAAACGGGTTTCGGGCGTACCGGAAAATTTTGGGGCTTTGAGCATTACGGAATCGTGCCGGACATCATCACAACTGCGAAGGCAATGGGCGGCGGAATGCCCTTAGGGGCGTTTATTGCGGGAAAAGAACGTATGCAAGTGCTGACAAATAATCCTGTTTTGGGACATATAACAACTTTCGGGGGACACCCTGTTTGTTGCGCGGCTTCTTTGGCAGGCTTAGAGCTTATTCGTGATGGAAAATTGCACGAAAAAGCGGAAGAAAAAGGTCAGCTTTTTAAAAAACTTTTGGTGCACGAAAAAATTAAAGAGGTGCGCGGTTGCGGCTTGTTGCTTGCTGTCGAATTTGAAAATTTTGACATTTTGAAAAAAATTATTGACAAGGCGATTGCGCGCGGCGTACTCACGGATTGGTTTTTGTATTGCGATAATGCGATGCGCATTGCACCGCCGCTCATTATTACGGAAGAACAAATTAACTTGTCCGTCAAAATAATTTTAGCGGCGATTGATGAAGCAACAGGCTGAAAACTTGTCCTCCGCAATTTCAACAGGACTGTTTTGCCGATTTAAAAGCACATAAAAACAGGCGTTTTCGCAGCCTAAGGCTATGTTACATTTTTTAGGAAGCAAAAAAAATTGTCTTTTTGCCGACAAATATTTACTTTTGCCGCTTTAAGCACAGCACCTGAAAATCGAAGAAGAGTATAAATTGACCGAATTTATGGGATAAAATTGTCGTTTTTGAGATAAAAAATCTTGTCATTCAGACATCAATTCTTCTGTTTTAGATTTTGGGTATCAGTTCTAATGTCGTATTTTGATTTTTTTTATTTTTACTGTTAAAAAAATACAATCATGAGTTTACTCACTGTCGGCTCCGTAGCCTTTGACGCAATCGAAACGCCGTTCGGCAAAACGGATAAAATTGTCGGAGGAGCAGCGTCTTA
>JBPOJO010000754.1:0-1867 GCA_052033485.1 Bacteroidota bacterium
CGTCTTTTTTGTACTTTCTTATGTATTGTATTTTCAACATTCAATCATTTCCGGTCGGACCGGCAACGGCAGGCAATTTGCGCTATTTGATTATCGCATCGCCGCTTTTTGCTGTTTTATCCGCACAAACTTTTGAAGAATTGCCTTCTTGTGAGCAAAAAGGAAAAATATTTTGGTTTTTTGTTGTTTTTTTACTCATAACGGCAATTTTCATGACATTTGACCACAATCTCGTAGTTTTTACGGCTGATAGAGATTTCAAACCAATTTTCGGGATTTTAATTTTAATTGCTCTGATTTATATTCCGATTCCCGACAAAGGGCGTTTTTGGGCATTGACGGCGACGACGTTTTTTTTACTGCTGATAAGTTTCAAGCCTTTAAAATTGAGTGAAGAAGACCAAACGATGAAAGAAGCGGCGTTTTGGTACAAAAATTTTGAGAAACAAAGCGAAAAAAAACAACTTTTGCTCGAAAATCAAATGTTTTATTATTTTTCGGACAAGGTCAGTGAGTCTTTTCAACCCACGCCGCTTGGTATCAACGAAGAGAATCTGAGCAAAGCCCCGAAAGGAAGCATTATTTTGTGGGATTCGCATTATTCATACAGACCCGAATTGCGCAAAAATTCGCTGAAAATGGATTATTTTGTCCAAAGTCCCGATAAGTACAAACTTTTAAGGGAAATGAGGGCGAGAGATAATACTTTTTTATTGTTAATTTTTGAAAAAATACAATAAACCATGTACCACAGGCATCAGTCGGTGCCGTGTATACTATAGGCTAAAGTTTGACACTGTTATTTAGTCTGTGTTTTTAACATAATTTACCGGCTTCGAAATGTTTTTTTTATGCTCTATTCAAGCAACAGAGAATTTGATTGGGACGAATTAGTGAATAACGTCAAAGAGGGAAATTGCGTTGTCTTTATCGGTCCTGATTTATTTACGGGGGCGGACGGAAAATCGCTCATGAAAAATTTGTCCGAAAAACTCGCTGCGGACATTCATCCGAATGAGGACGAATTCAGCCGAACGGTTTATTATCCCGAAGAAGAACTTTTTTATCTGGGCGAAAAAAGAGAAAAATCAAGGTCAATTTTATCGAAAGTTGTTCCTTTTTTCAGAGAATTGAAAAAAAATGTCCCGCTGTCCCCTTTTGAAATGTTAGCCGAGTTGCCGTTTCCTTTGTATATTTCGCTCACGCCTGACGTTGTTTTGCATGAAGTTTTGAGAAATAAAAAGACCGAATTTCAGGCTTCTTATTACAAAGCAAATGATAACAAAGTTAAAAATACGGACAAACCGACGAAGGATAAACCCTTGATTTACAACCTATTCGGAACGTTTGAAGATGCCGACTCAATGGTTTTGACGAATGATATGCTGATTGACTTAATGTTTTCACTCAGCTCGCCGAAATCAATTCCGACGGAAGTTTTGGAGCACCTTCGAAATGTTAATTTTTATTTGCTTTTGGGCGTAAAACTCGATAAATGGTATATGCGACCGCTGCTCAGATTGCTCGAATCCATCAAAGGTGAAAATAAAATTTTCAGTCAATATGCGACGGTTTTTCAGCCCGATGCCAAAAATGTCATGTTTTGCGAAACAAATTTTAACCTTCAATTTTTGAGCGATAACCCCGCCGAGTTTGTCGAAAAATTGCACTTAAAATGCGGTGATATTTTAAGAAATTCGGAAAAAAGCACACGTAAAATTTCGGAACAAATCGCCGAAATGATTTTTGCTCGTAAAGCCGAAAATGCCTTAACAGAGCTGCTTGTTTTTTTTAAAAAACATGACCCTGATACGTATGAAAGCCTTAAAATAAAGGAAAGTGCCTTGAAGGACATTAGGGAAAAAAC
>JBPOJO010000446.1:0-3106 GCA_052033485.1 Bacteroidota bacterium
ATTTTAAAATTTGTTGTTTTCAAACATAAATTGTTCGGACTCTTTCTTTTTTTGTAACTATTTAGGCGATTTGTCCAAGAATGTAGCGCGAGCTTCAGCTTGCGACCTTATATTCGCTTGTTGCAGGATACCCTCCTCTAAAACCGCAAGCTAAAGTTCGCGGTACACGCCGGCTAAATAGTTACCATTTTTTTAAGAAAAAATCCATATTGCCGAAAATGAAAAAAAATCATAACTTTGCAGCCGATTTACTGCTTGTTTGTCGACATATATAAGAGGCTAACTTGCCGATTTATTTCAAAAAAACATGAGCTACGAGATAAAATTGCCTATTTTTGAAGGACCGTTCGATTTGTTGCTTTTTTTCATAGAAAGGGACGAATTGGATATTTACGATATTCCGATAGCAAAAATTACCGATGATTTTTTGAAATACCTTGTCGAATTGGAAAAAATCAATATCGAATTGGCGGGTGAATTTGCTTTTATGGCAGCTTCATTGATGAGAATTAAAGCAAAAATGCTCATTCCGCGCCCCGAAACTGACGAAGGGGGCAATGCCGTCGACCCGCGAACGGACTTAATTCGACAGTTGATTGATTACAAAAAGTACAAAAATTGGTACGACGAGTTCGCCAAAATGGAGGAAGAATCTGCGGCAAGAAACCCGCGCGGCAATGTCGAAAACGAATTGCGTGCTGTCGGGCGCAAATACGGCATTGAGGCAAATTTGCAAGATGTGGATTTGTATAAATTGCTGCTTGCCTATCAATCTGTTTTGGAAAACTATGAAGAAATCAAAGAAAAAGAGAAAATTCGCAGCATCATCGCCTATCCTTACACGGTGGAGGGGCAGCGAACGCTCATTCGCGAAATAATTTTTGCAGAAAAGCACATTTCTTTTCAAAACATAGTCGCTTTTTCGCCGAATAAGCCTTTTTTTGTATTTACATTTTTGGCAATTTTGGAACTTTTGCAACAAGGAGAGATTTTTTTGCGCGGCGGAACAGGCTATAATTCATTTGAGTTGGCTGCCTCGTAAAATTTTTTTTCGTTTTTTTATTTTTTTTCAATAAAAAATTTTTTTTCTTTGGGCTAAATTGTATTTTTACGCAATCATTAACTCTACTTTTCATGGATATAAGCTTATTTATTACAATTTTTCAAGTAGCTGTTTTTGTTTTTCTGCTCTCGGGAACGGTGCTGATTATTAATAATCGTTTTCAATTTATCAAAAGAAACATTCTTTTGGGCAGAAAATCCAAAAAAACATCAACGGACGAATGGAGCAAGAAAAATATGATTTTGATGGCTTTCGGTCAGAAAAAAATGTTTGACAAACCGCTCATCGGTTTGCTGCATTTTATTTTGTACGCCGGGTTTATCATTATTAACGCGGAAATGGCAGAAATTGTGCTCGACGGTTTGACGGGACAACACCGCATTTTTTCGGGCTTTTTGGGTAGTTTTTACCCCTATTTTATCGCATTCTTCGAGTTTTTGGCTTTCCTTGTCGTGTTTGTTTGCGGCGTTTTTATTCTACGACGCAATTTTTATTATGTCAAACGCATGAAACATAATGATTTTCGCGGTTGGCCTATGCAAGACGCTAACAATATTTTATCATTTGAAATTGTGTTAATGTTTTTGCTCTTTTTAATGAACGCGGCGGATTGCGTTTTGCAGGCACGCGGCGTTGAGCATTATGCGCACGGAGAACCGATGAAATTTTTTATCAGCCGAATGTTTATTCCCATTTTGAAAGGATTTTCGACTACGGATTTGATTTTTATTGAACGTTCGGCGTGGTGGCTGCATATTTCGGGCATTTTTTCCTTTGCGATTTATGTTACTTATTCAAAACATTTGCATATTTTTCTTGCTTTTCCGAACACATATTTTGCCAATTCGGAGCCGCGCGGCAAATTTGAAAACATGGAAAGCGTAACAAAAGAAGTCAAAATTATGCTCGGTTTGGAGCAAGACAACGGTGAAGCTCCCGCAGAACAATTGCGTTTCGGTGCAAAGGACGTACAGGATTTGACTTGGAAAAACCTCATGGACGCATATTCTTGTACCGAATGCGGTCGCTGCACGGAGCAATGCCCCGCTAATCAAACCGGAAAAAAACTTTCACCGCGAAAAATTATGATGTCTGTTCGCGACAGAATGGAAGATGTCGGTACTGACAAAGATGCTTTTGGTAACGAATACGACGACGGAAAATCGCTGCTCGGTGATTATATTTCAAAAGAGGAGCTTTTCGCCTGCACGACTTGCAACGCCTGCGCGGAAGCCTGTCCGATAAACATCAATCCCGTTGACATCATCATGCAAATGCGCAGGTATGTAGCGATGGAGGAAGCTGCCGTTCCCGATGCTTGGAAATCTATGCTGACGAATGTTCAGAACAACGCAAGCCCGTGGCCTTTTTCTCAAGAAGACCGTTTTAATTGGGCTAAAAAAGACTAATTTTGCTAATTTTTTGTAAAAAAAAGACAATGACAAAAGATATAAATATTCCCGTCATGGCTGATGTTGCCGCGAGGGGAGAAACGATTGAAGTGCTTTTTTGGGTCGGTTGTGCAGGTTCTTACGACGAGCGTTACAAGTCCGTGAGCAATGCAATGGTAAAAATTCTCAATGCCGTCGGTATCAAATTTGCCGTTTTAGGTAAAGAAGAAGGCTGTACCGGCGACCCTGCAAAGCGCGCGGGAGATGAATTTACCTTTCAAATGCAAGCGATAATGAATATTCAAACGCTTGATAACTACGGAATTAAGAAAATCGTTACGGCTTGTCCGCATTGTTTCAATACCATAAAAAATGAATACCCGAGTTTAGGCGGAAATTATGAAGTTGTGCATCATTCGCAACTTATTCAAGAGCTGATAAACACGGGGCGTATTAAAATGCAAGGCGGCGGCGAATTTAAGGGTAAAAAAATTACCTATCACGATTCTTGCTATCTCGGTCGCGCAAATAATGTTTATGAAGCACCGCGCGAAGTTTTGAAACAATTAGATGCCGAGTTAGTTGAAATGCGCAGATGCAAATCGCAAGGTCTATGCTGCGGTGCAGGCGGTGCGCAAATGTTCAAAGAACC
>JBPOJO010000400.1:0-2235 GCA_052033485.1 Bacteroidota bacterium
TCAAAAAAAAAATTTGAAAGGCGGCGCAGTTTTTATTCGTTTTTTTTGAAAAAAAATAAAAAAATGCTTTCATATACGAAAGCAGCCTGTTCAGGATTGCACACAAAAAGCAATATTTCTTAAAGAAAAGTTAATTCAACAATCTTTTTGCATCAACAGGTATAAACCATGTTTTTTGATATAAGTATTTGTTCAAATTGTGAAAATAAATCTGACCGCCGTTGTTAGTTTCTCCACAAACGACTTGCAGTGCAAATGAAAATATATTTTTAAATCTCTGAAAATCAATCATTTACACCTTTTTAGCCGACTTGCAAATTATTTTTTCAAACAATGATTTTGCGACCATAACGGTATAAAGTGCGGGTTGACACGTGCGGAACACGCATCAAATAGTTATTTTTTGAAAAATATGCATTACTTTTGTTGAAAATAATTTTTTAAAATGAATAAAATAATTTTTTTGATTTTGAGTAGTTTTTGCGCACTTTTTTCCTGTACCGAAGAAGAGGCTTTTGTGCCGAAACCGCGCGGTTTTCACCGGATTATTTTGCCCGAACACGCTTACGCACGCTGCGAAGGCGATTTTCCGTATTCCTTTGAGATTTCCAAACACGCGAAAATGCTCAAAGATACAAGTTTTATGGCGGAACATTATTGGTTCGAAATTTTATACCCCGCCCTCACCGCAAGCGTGCATATCTCGTACAAAAGTATTGAAAATGACCGAAAAAAATTTGAAGATTACATCAACGACTCGCATACTTTGGCAACTAAACACAATATAAAAGCTTATGCCATAGACGAAATCATTCCGAATACACAAAAACCACGCTACGGAACTGCTTTCTACGAAATTGAAGGCGACGTGCCGACAAGTTTTCAATTTATCATCACTGATACGACCGAAAACTTTTTCAGAGCCTCTTTATATGTGCCTTCGTCGCAAAAAAACGACTCCCTCGCCCCCGTCATTCGCTACGTGCGCGAAGATATGATGAAAATTCTGAACTCTTTTGAGTGGAAAAACATAAAAAATAAACAAAAGGGTAAAATTCATTCTCAAAAATAATGGCGGCACTTTTATTTTTATGCTCAATTTTTTTTCACCCTTTTTTTGCGTCGGTAACCGAAATTTATTGCAAAGAGGAGGGGATTCAAGTCTTGCATAAAGTTTTTACGGACGACTTAGAAACTTGCATACAAACCGAATACGGTCAAAAATTGTATCTTTTTGAAAAAAATCAGCACCCCGAAGCAGAAAAATTTATGAAAGATTATTTTCAAAAAAAATTCTTATTGAAGGTCGGCAACGAACTCATTTCGACAAATTTCGTCGGTTATGAACGCGAAGACGATGCCGTTTGGGTTTATTTTGAAAAGAAGGACATTCAATTTGCAGGAAAAAAAATAAGTGTCGACAATCAAATTTTCATTCGGCAAATCCCCGAACAAACTAATATTTTGTATTTTTTTAATAAAAATGAAAAAAAAAGCTACAAAACGGACGCAAAAAATACAAAAATTTTGATTCCTTAAAATTTATTTTCAGGCATTGCTTCGCCTGCATTTTGACGGCTGCTAAAAAGCACCCTTGCCAAACCCATAATTTGCGGTATACTTTTGAGCCGTTTTTTTTGCCTTAACAGAAAAACAGTTATTTTTGCAAAAAAAAGACGTGAAAGTAACCGAGCATATTCAACGTTCGAAAGGCACTTTTTTTACTTTCGAAATTATTCCGCCCCTCAAAGGCGAAAATATTCAGCAAATTTTTGACGCTTTAGACCCTTTGATGGAGTTTAAACCGCCTTTTATTGACGTTACTTATCACCGTGAAGAGTATGTCTACAAAGCACGTGAAAACGGACTTTTGGAGAGAAAAAGTATCCGAAAACGCCCCGGCACGGTCGGAATTTGCGCTGCTTTAATGAATCGCTATCAAATTGATGCCGTCCCGCACCTCATTTGCGGTGGATTTTCAAAAGAAGAAACGGAAGATGCTTTGATTGATTTGCATTTTTTGGGGATTCAAAATATTCTTGTTTTGCGCTCCATTCCCACTGAACAAGTGTCAAATCCGAAACCGAAAAATCGTTAAAATTTACGTCGGCAAATAAAACCGTGTCAAAAACAGGGGCAGCCTGAAATTCCGCTCTGACATAGCTCCTTCTGATATCCACTTTCACCGGCAAACTTTCCAAAAGCGAATCAATACAAGTTATCCAAACACTTTGA
>JBPOJO010000632.1:0-15661 GCA_052033485.1 Bacteroidota bacterium
ATTTTAGGCTCTTCCGAAGCCGCCGCAATTTCAAAAAGGGCGTTGTTGAGGGAAGACATATTTTTGAAATTGAATGTTACGCCGTAAATAAAATTATCGTTGTCTTTCACACTTTTTGCTTCCGAAATGCCGGGTAACTTTGCGATAGATTCCGCTAATTGCGTAAATCCCGAATCGGAAACGGAGAAATTTCCGGACGAATCTAACTCGCTGCTTTGTTTCATGTAAGCAATCATTTCCCGACTTTTTGACATATCGAGCAACAAAGAATACGTTCCCGAGCCGTCTTTTCGCAAATGAATATCTTCTCGCAAGTCAAAACAAGCCGTCAAAAAGGGCAAAAAAAGGAGGGAAAGAAAAAAATATTTTATTTTAGGCATGGTTTTGTTTAGTTTTTTTGACAAAAAAAAGCCGCTGATAATGCTTTGTGAGCAAAAAAGCAGCGGCATAATTTTTTTACTCCATCAATTTTTCAAGTTCCGCAATTTTAGATTTAATGGTTGCGGGGTTAAAGCCTGCGTTCGGGTTAGCTTCCGCAAGTTCGAGAGCTTTTTTATACAAACCGACAGCTTTTCCGTAAGCTTCCATTTTCTTTTTCTTATTGAAAAGTTTTCCGATACGGTCGCCTAATTTTTTCTCAACATCAGCCTCACCCATATAACCGCGAATTTGTGAGGAAATATTGCTCACTTTTTCTTGTTCAAGGTTTTGTTTGGTGTTAGAAAGTTCGCTTCTTTCCTGTTCAAGCATTTTGCGACTTTCGTCTAACTGTCCCGTAAGGTCAACAATGGTAGATTGTTGCTCTTCGATTTTCGTTTTGAGTTGGTCAATTTCTTTTTGCTTGTCTTCGATTTCTTTTTTGAGCTGCTCAACAAGTTTGTTCAAACCTTTGTTCTTTTTGCTGACTGCTGCCAAACGCGCTTCAAGGTCTTTAATTTTTTCTTTACCTGTTTCAATCGCAGTTTTCACTTGCGAAAGGGAGGAAAGAATTTCGTCTTTATTGACTTTTCCTTGTTCGTTGACAATCATGGAGTGCATATTGCCGCTCGATTGGTTGATGTCGCGCAAAGCATCGCTGATAACAGCCATCAAAGAGTCGTTTTCGGAATTTGTAACAGATTGTCTGATAGAATCCTCGCGAACTCGCATCAATTCAGCTTTTAATGCTTCAACTTCTTTTTGTTGAGCCTCATTAGGTCCGCAAGCGTAAAGCGTAGCGGCAGCCGCAATAATCCAAACGTAACGCATCAGAAATGTGATTTAAAAAATGGTAATTCGTGGCAAAATTAGTGTCTTTTTTTTTTAAAACAAAATACAAAAGACAGCAGCGTAAAAAATTTTGAATCAAGGCAATATAAAAAGCCCAAACTCGTCAAAAAACGAATTTGGACTTCTTAATTTAAAAAATTATTTATCGTCTTGATATTCTTCCACCGGCGCGCAAGTGCAAATCAAATTGCGGTCTCCGTGCGCATTATCCACGCGGCTGACGGAGGGCCAAAACTTATTGAAACGCAATTCGGGCAGCGGAAAAGCTGCTTTTTCGCGGGTGTAAGGTCTGTCCCAATTATCCGACATGACGACTCTTTGCGTGTGCGGTGCGTTTTTCAAAACATTATTTTTCACATCATACTCCCCTTGTGCAATTTCGCGAATTTCATTGCGAATGTTGGTGATGGCATCAATAAATCTGTCCAACTCGGCTTTAGACTCGCTTTCCGTCGGCTCAATCATAAGCGTACCGGGGACGGGGAAAGAAACCGTTGGCGCGTGATATCCGTAATCCATCAAACGTTTTGCGATGTCTTCGACTTCCACGCCGTATTTTTTAAATTCTCTGCAATCCAAAATAAGCTCGTGTGCAACGTGCGATTTCGCGCCCTTGTACAAAATGTCAAAGTGTCCGTAGAGTCTTTCTTTGAGGTAATTAGCATTCAAAATCGCCAATTCCGTTGCTTTGCGCAAACCTTCACTGCCCATCAATGAGATGTAGGCATAAGAAATGGTCAACACCGACGCGCTGCCGAACGGAGCCGCCGAAATCGGTAAAATCCCTTTTTCGCCGCCGCATTTCACGACAGGGTGCGAAGGCAAGAAAGGTGCAAGGGCATTCACCACACAAATCGGACCCATGCCGGGACCGCCGCCGCCGTGCGGTATGGCAAAAGTTTTATGAAGGTTTAAGTGACAAACGTCCGCGCCGATATAGCCCGGTCCGGTCAAACCGACCTGTGCATTCATGTTTGCGCCGTCCATGTAGACACGACCGCCGTTTTGGTGAATGATATTACAAACTTCACGGATACTTTCCTCAAAAACCCCGTGCGTAGAGGGATAAGTAACCATCAAACAAGAGAGGTTATTGCTGTGCTTTTCGGCTTTTTCTTTCAAATCCGCCACATCAATATTACCTTTTTCATCGCATTTGACAATAACAACTTCCATGCCTGCCATCACCGCACTTGCCGGGTTCGTTCCGTGCGCGGAGGAAGGAATAAGGGCAATGTTTCTGTTTGTGTCGCCTTTGCTGTTGTGATATGCGCGAATGACCATTAAGCCCGCGTATTCCCCTTGCGCACCGGAGTTCGGTTGCAAAGAACAAGCATCAAAACCGGTGATTTTGCAAAGCCAAGTAGACAAATTATCAATAATTTCGCGGTAGCCGAGCCATTGATTTTCGGGAGCGAAAGGGTGAATCGAATTAATTTCTGCCCAAGACAAAGGCATCATTTCAGCAGTTGCATTGAGTTTCATGGTGCAAGAACCCAATGAAATCATGGAATGAACCAAAGAGAGGTCTTTGTTTTCCAACCTTTTGATGTAGCGAAGCATTTCATGCTCCGTGTGATAGCGGTTGAAAACGTCTTGTTTGAGATATTCTAAATCATTGAGCATAATACCAATTTTTCTGTCGTCGACATAAGTTACTTGTTTATGTCCGACGTTTCCGAAACCGGCGTTCTCAAAAACTGCTAAAATATCCGTAAAAGCCTCTTCATCAATCGTTTCGCCGTAAGAAATTCCGACAGCACCGTCATCAAAATAGCGGAAATTAATACCTGCTTTTTCGGCTTCGGTTCTGATTTTGGCTTGTTGTTCTTTGGAAGAAAGAATTTTAACGGTATCAAAGAATTTTTCGCTTGCAACGGCAAAACCCATCTTTTGGGCATATTCAGCCGTCAAAAAGGCATAACCGTAGATTCGACAAGCAATATCATGCAAACCGAAAGGTCCGTGATAAACGGCGTACATTCCCGCCATGACTGCGAGCAAAACTTGCGAGGTGCAGATATTAGAAGTAGCTTTTTCACGTTTGATGTGTTGCTCCCTTGTTTGCAAAGCCATTCTGTACGCGGGATTTCCTTCGGCATCTTTTGAAATACCGATGATTCGTCCGGGAATAATTCTTTTAAATTCTTCTGTTGCGGACAGGAAAGCTGCGTGCGGACCGCCGAAACCGAGCGGAATACCAAATCTTTGAGTTGAACCGACGCATATATCCGCGCCTAATTTGCCGGGTGATACAAAAAACACTAAGGCAAGCAAGTCAGAAGCGACCGCAATTTTCAAATTATTTTCGTGTGCTTCCGCAATAAGCCAACCTAAATCTTGCGCATGCCCGTTTGTGTCGGGATTTTGCACGAGCATTCCGAAATATGATTCGTCTTTGAAATCGAAATCTTCAATTTTTCCGACCACAATTTCAATGCCGACAGGTTCGGCGCGTCCTTGTGTTACCGCAATCGTTTGCGGATGACAAGTTTCGGAAATAAAAAACTTATTTGCGTTTTTGCGAGCAGGCGATTTGCAGGATTCAAGCATACGCATTGCTTCTGCGGCAGCAGTTGCTTCGTCGAGCAAAGAGGCATTAGAAATCGGCAAGCCCGTGAGCTCAACAATCATGGTTTGGAAATTAATCAAGGCTTCCAAGCGACCTTGCGCAATTTCGGCTTGATACGGAGTATATGCTGTATACCAAGCGGGATTTTCGAGGATATTTCTTAAAATAACATTCGGCGTGATGGTTTCATAATACCCCATTCCGATATAATTGCGCGTTACGGCATTTTTTTGTGCAATTTTTTTAAAGCTACGCAAAAAACCATGCTCCGTTTGCGCGTCCGTAATATTCAAAGGTTCTTTTAAGCGAATATCAGCAGGGACAGTTTCATCAATGAGCCTGTCAATTGAGGGAAGATAGGCTTCAGATGACAAGTCTGAGAGAAATGATTCACCGTTATGCCTTTTTAAAAAGGGTTTATGCGGTTCTAAGTTAACATCCATAATGTGAGGTGTTGTTTATTTTTTTGCAAATATAAAATATTTTTGAAAAAAAGCATCAAAATAAAATTCGGTATTTTTTTTCTCAAAAACAAAAACGGCAAACAAACCTGTCTGCCGTTTTGAAAAACCGTCCGCTTGCGGCGAACGGTTTAAATCCGTTCAATCTTAATCTTTGACAAATTTGACCGTGCGGCTTTGACCGTCTTTTACGACATTCAAAGTGTAAATGCCGTTCGGCAAAGCACTTACATCAATTTTGACAAGATTATTTTCGATACGTAAATCATTCGTTTCGGTCAAAACTCTGCCCAAAACGTCTGTTATACGAACAGACAAAAGTCCTTTTCCGTCCGTCGAAATGTTCAAAATATCGCGAGTCGGGTTCGGATAGATGAGCAAATCAAACACCGGATTCTGCTCGTCTTCGTCCTCCGTTCCGAGAATCGCAAACACAGAGCCGGTTTGTTTACTGCAACCGTTTTTGAACGTAACCAAAGCCGAATATTTTCCTGTTTTGGTCGGCACAAAAGACTGTTTATCAGCCAAATCCGCTTGCACATCTCCGTTGATAAACCATTGAACAGAGGCAATTTCGCTTGCGTCCGCAGTCAAAAGTTTCATTTCACCGTCAAAAACAACTCTAACATTCGGAACGGAGTTGCGTGTGAGGGTTATTTCATCGGATATTTTTGTGCAATTTTCATTGTAAGCAAGTTTTACCGCATAAGTGCCGCCTTGCGTAACAGTGATGCTGTTTGCCGACGTAAAGCGGAAAGATTTGCCATTGCGGAACCATTGATAAGAAACTCCCGCAAGAGATTCAGCCGTTAAAACGGAGGTTTCTCCGGGGCAGAAAGACTCGTTGCTTGCCGTGAGCGAAAGCGTTGTCGGGAATGAATTAACGATTACACGAACTTGATAAGCATCTGATTCGCAGCCGTATTTTACGACGACCAAGTCATAATTTCCGGAAGCATTGACCAAAATTTCATTGCCGCTACCGAAATAGTCGCCGTCTTTGAACCATTTGTATTCTTCCGCACCGAAAACTTCCGCTGCCGTTAATTTGCCGCTTTCGCAATAATTCACTACAGCACCTTGATTAACTTTTGCCGTCGGTTTGTAGTTTAATTTGACATAAACCCAATCCGAGAAAGCATCGCAGCCGTTAGCCAAAACTTTCACCGTGTAAGTGCCTGTTTCGGTTGCGGTAAATTCGGCTGTTCCGGCTGAGGCGACTTGATAACCGTCTTTGTACCAAACATATTGCGCACCTGCGATAACTTCTGCCTGCAAAAGATGCTCGGAGGAGCACGCATATATTTCGCGACTTGTTGTCAAAATTTTCGCCGTCGGACGTGATTTAATTCCGACAGTAATCGCTAAGCGTGTTTTACTCAAATAGCGGAAACCTTTTGAGGCAACATAATACGTAGTCGCAACGGGTATGTTAGGCGTGTTGAAGTAAGATTTGAGGTAATAATTACCGTCAGTATCCATGTAAGGTGTGCCGCCCGGGTTTTCGGAATACCAAAGGAAATAACCGGTTAAGTGCGGAGCTGTTACTTCGATACGTCCCGAACCGCTGACACAAGCATCGGTCATACT
This sequence comes from Bacteroidota bacterium, assembly GCA_052033485.1. GTDB lineage: Bacteria > Bacteroidota > Bacteroidia > Cytophagales > Bernardetiaceae > JBPOJO01. Next base: position 5,893 of record JBPOJO010000632.1, read on the forward strand.
GACCAAAACAGGGGGAAGCGGGTAGGTGAAATCATACGCCGAATTGCTAAATCCACTTCTGCGCATACCTTTTTTGGTTCTGACAATGTAATAATAAGCCTTATCAGGGTCAACATTAATGCTGTCGTACCAATAAATCGGAGAACTTGAATATGCACCCGTTGTCGTATGAAGCACGAACGAAATGCCGTCGGTAGAGCGATAAATTTCATAGCCGTCTTCGTTCGACATTGCATCGGGGAAGCGCAATTCCAATTTATTCACATCAATACCCGTTACAATAAGGTAGCCGGGGCTATCCATGGGCGGCAATGTGCTGACAGTACAGTTATTGACGGTATAGACAGCATCATCGGAATTTGTACAACCGTTTCCGTCCGTATAAGTGTAGGTTATCGTATGCAGACCTGCTCCTGCCGTTGCGGGGTCAAATGTTCCCCCTGCAACGCCCGGACCCGAATATGTGCCGCCCGCAGGAGTTGCATTCATGGTAAAAATACCTGCCGTAGAGCAAAATGTCCGTGAATTGAATGTTACGGTCGGTAAAGGATTGACCGTAATGTTGCTTGTCGCAAAAGCAGTACAGCCGTTTCCGTCCGTGTATGTGTACGTGATGGTATGCGTACCTGCGCCGGCAGTTGCGGGTGAAAAATTACCTGCTGCAACGCCCGTGCCGCTGTATGTGCCGCCCGCAGGTGCTCCGCCCGAAAGCGCGAAAGAAGCTGCATTCACACAAACCGAAGCAAATGCGCCTAATGTTACGGTCGGTAAAGGATTGACCGTAATGTTGCTTGTCGCAAAAGCCGTACAACCCGGCGATGAAGAGTAGGTGTAAGTGATGGTGTGTGTTCCTGCGCCTGCCGTTGCGGGGTCAAAATTTCCGCCCGAAACACCCGTTCCGCTGTACGTTCCGCCGGCAGGAGCACCGCCCGAAAGTGCAAAAGAAGCCGCGCTGATACACACATTTGAAAAGGCAGCTAAAGTAACGGTCGGCGGATTGGTAACTGTGATGTTTTGGCTCGCCGTGTTAGTACAACCGTTTAAGTCAGTATAAGAGTAGGTTATTGTGTGTGAACCTAAACCTGCAGTTGCGGGGTCAAAACTGCCCGCCGCAACGCCCGTTCCGCTGTACGTTCCGCCGGCAGGGGAACCGCCCGAAAGTGCGAAAGAAGCCGCACTGATACAGACATCTGAAAAAGCGGATAAAGTAACGGTCGGTAAAGCATTAACAGTAACAGCTCTTGTAGCCGTGTTTGTACAGCCGTTTCCGTCCGTATATGAGTATGTGAGCGTGTGTGAACCTGAGCCTGCTGTAGCAGGGTCGAAATTTCCGCCCGATACGCCCGTGCCGCTGTATGTTCCGCCCGCAGGTGAGCCTGTTGTCAATGCAAAAGAAGCCCCATTAACACAAACCGCTGCGATTGCACCGAAAGTTACTGTAGGTAAGGCATTGACAGACATCGTTACGGTAGCAGAAGTCGCTGTGGCAGGCGATACACAAGGTGCGTTAGAAGTCATTACGACATACACTTGGTCGTTGTGCGCCAAACCTGAATTGCTGTATGTCGTGCTTGAACTTCCGACAGGGTTTCCGTTGAGATACCACTGATAAGATGGTGTTGCACCGCCGTTCGTGGGGGCAGCCGTAAAAACTACGGTTGTGCCTGCACAAACAGGGTTTGCATCGGGCGAAATAGTTACAGATGGTGCAACATTGGGATTGACCGTTGTTGTTATGCCGGTGGAGTAGATTGTACAACTCGGTATATTGGGCGGTTGAACAGTAAAAATTAAACTCCATGTTGCGCATGAGCCACCCATAGATGCATCATCGTCTACAATAAACAAATTCCATACACCGTTCGGGGCAACACCATTGTAGAGTGTTAAATTTGTCGGGGGATTGACATTACCCGGTCCGGGAGCGGGATAACTGTCAGAAGAGCCGTCGGCTGTCGGAGCGTAAGAAACAGTTCCTGTAAGATTGCCTGTACCGGGAACAGCAGGCGAGCCTGTTGAAAAAGTAATGTTATTGGTTGCATCAAAATCTGCATTCCCCCCTATATCCGAAAGAATTGTTACGGCTGTACCGAGTGGACTAACAACAGCAATGTCAACATCTTCTCGCCAATCATGCACAAGATTAGTAAATCTTACATCAACATCAATCACAGGGTAAATTATCCCCGAAACCGTAATCGGCCAAGGATAAAGTGAAGCATTTCCCAATGTCGGAATCGTAATTGCCGTGTTGTTTGTAAAAGTCTGAGTTACGGGAGCAGGCACAACTATCGGCAATGTAACCGCTACCGTTACCACATCACCGCTTGCCAAACCTGAAGTTGAGTATGTGTTCGTTGTAGAAGCGGCACCGACTGAAGAGCCGTTTAAGAAAAACTCATACAATGTTCCTACGGGATTTGTTGCGCCCGCATCGACAGTAAAAGTTACATTACCGCCCGCACAAATAATATTATCCGCATCACTGCTCGTAAGTGTTCGGTTGACCGGTCTGACGGCAGTAGTAATGGTGTTTGTGTTTCCGATACAGCCGTTTGCGCCCGTAACGGCTGCATAAACAGCATCTCCGTTAGACAAAGCTGTATTCACATACGTATTGCCGGGTCCGTTTTGCACCGAAGTACCGTTCAAGAAAAATTGATAATTCACGTGCCCTGCCGTTGCGGTGAAAGTAACCGATTCGCCCTGACAGATACTGTTATCGGGGTCAGATGAGGTAAGTGTCGCGCCGGGAGACGGTAAAATTGTAATGCTTACGTCGTTTGAAAAAGCAAACATCGGTGATGCAGTCGGCACCAAATTAGACACCATCAACACTCTGATAGTATAGGTGCCGGGCGAAATAGCAGTTGTATTCAAAGAAAAAGGTGCTCCTGTTCCTACGGAGGTTAATGTTGCTCCATTGACCAAATACCACTCATAAGTCGGTGTAGCACCACCGTTTGTGGGTGTTGCCGAAAAACTAATTGCAGTTCCTTGACAAACTGAAGTTGCGCTTGTTGCCGCAATAGTAACGGAAGGAACTACAGGTGCGGGCGGTACGGCAGAAAATTCATAAGCCCCCGCATCGGCATTACCGACACGCGCGTAATTTCTTTGGTCAGCAGCGGGCGCACCGGAAGGGACTAAATTGATTGCAGCACTTCCTGCTACCAGCGCACACGTGTTTGTAAAACCGCCGTTAGCAGCCAAAGCCGTTACCGTAGCCGCTAAAGTTACTGCCGTAACGTTGCCGGTTGTCGTGCCGAGAAAGGTAATCCCTGCCGTCAAACCTATGACATTGTAACCGGTTGTTGAGTTCATATCGCCTTCAAGGTTATGACCGGGCGTACCTGAACCGCCTGCCGCGGGTGCGGTGCCCGTGTTGCCGACAAGAATACAACGATTGAGATAAATATTGCCGCTGTTTTGATTGAAACCGCCGCCGGCAGTTAGCGTTGCTGTGTTGCTGACTATTGTGCAGTTATAGAAATAAGTATTGATAACCTCCACTTGAATACCACCTCCATTGTTGCCGCTGTTGTTAGAAACCGTGCAATTGGTCATCGTTGCAGTACCGCTTGCAGCCGTCGCCCCATAAAATTCTACTCCACCGCCTGCTTGAGTAGCAATGTTATTATTAACGGTCGTATTTGTCATGCTTACATTACCGCTTGTTTGGTCAAATCCTCCACCGAAGGAGCCTGAATTATTGCGCAAAACGCAATTATTAAGCGCAATTGACGGTCCGTCATGCTCAATTCCCCCCCCATATCCCGTAGAAGTACAGTTTTCGACAATACAATAATTCATCGTCAAAGTTCCTAAATTATAAATGCCGCCGCCGTCCAAAGTAGTATTGCCGTTTTGAAAAGTAATATGTTCAATAACGACAGTATTCCCCGCTAATATTTGTAAAATACGGAAATTTGCCGCGACATTTCTTTTCAAAATCAAATTACTTGCCGTCGGTCCTACAATCGTAACGCTCCCGCTTACAGAAGGTAAAGCGGTTAAAAGATTTACCGTACCCGTTACCGCTGTCGCGTCAATCAAGTCGGTACCTGCCAAAGCGTTTGCGTCAATCAATGCTTGTCTGAACGAGCCTGCTCCGGAATCGTTCGTGTTCGTAACGAAAAAAGTTGCTGCCCAAAGGTTTATTGTTCCGAAAAAGAACAGAGCAAAAAGAGCCGTTCGAATAAGCTGAGTAAAAAATCTGTTCATAAATTGAGTTAGTTTTTATTCAAAAAAAGTAATGAAATAAGTTGCACCGCATTGGGTTGTTCGAGCAAAGTTGAGCTCAGGTGTTTAGTTCTTCTCGCTGCTTCACATTCACCTGAAAGAGAGCTTTTAGCAGGCAAAATTGCTTCACTTTGCCATTCTGAAGTTTCTCCTTTCGCATTTTTACAATTCACTTTCCATTGCACCTTTTTTTCTTCTGCATTAGCGTTATCGGCTTTGAGCAAAAGTTTAAACTGTGTGCCGCAAGGAACGACCTGATAGGAAAGCGTTACACCTTGCTCCGTTTTGAGAATTTTCCAATCGGTATTTTGCGAAAATGCCGTCTGAAAACAAAAAAACAGTGCAAGCAAAAAAACAGGAATTTTAGTATTCATCGTTTACCAAGATAAAAATTAAGAAAAAAAATAAAAACAACAAGCATTTATTCTTGCATCGGACAAATGTAACAAATTTATTACCAAAAAATCAAATTTTTGTAAAATATCTTTATCAGAAAAAAAGGTTTTTTCACGATTCTTCCGAAACAAAATATTTTTTTTAGTATATCCGAAGCGCAGACATTAAAACATGTAAAATTAAGCAGGCATATTGTTAATATTGAATCATTTTTTTGCCAAATTAGGAAGTCTATTGATGTTTTTACTGTTTTAAAATATTTCAATTGCTTTCCTTTTGAACCAAAAAAGAGAGTACATTTTATTGTTGTACTCCCTTGATTTAAAGCGAACTATCGAAATTTGTTAAATCTTAAAAGTTAATTTTGTTTTTTTTCTTTTAAAAATTTAAAATCAACCCAAAATGTCGCAAAAGGTATGACCGAAGCCGCAAGCACAATTAATAATTGAGACATTTGCCATTTCTTTTCTCTCGCAACAATAAATGCAAAATAAATGTAGGCAATAAACAAAATGCCGTGCAAAAGCCCGATGATTTTATTCGGAATCAACATTCCGAAATAGTACTTTAAAGGCATTGTTACGAAAATTATCAGCAAATAAGACATGCCTTCTAATATCGCAAGCATACTGAAAAATTCCGTTTTGTTTTCTAATATTTTCATTTTTTTGATTGCTCAATGTGGAAAAATTTGCTTCGCAAGTAATGTACAAAAATCGAATTTTTCCTTGTTTAAACCGGTTTCAAATTGTATTTCTTGACAAAAATTAACAAGAATTTCTGTCGAAATGTTGCCCGTCAGTTTGTCAGTTGCCATCGGACAACCGCCCAAACCGCCGATTGCCGCATCAAAACGCCGGCAACCCGCCTGAAATGCCGCATCAATTTTTTCTTTCGCCGTTTCCGGCTCAGAATGAAGATGCACGCCTGTTTCAATTTGCGGAAATTCACGTAAAATCGGCGGCAAAATCTCCGTGATTAATTCCGGACTCGCCGCCCCGACCGTATCGGAGAGGGAAACAATTTTTACGCCGATTGTAAGCAATTTTTTTACAAAAATCGCGATGATTTCAGCATTAAAAACTTCTCCGTAGGGATTTCCGAAACCCATTGAAATATAAACAACAAGCGTTTTATCATTTTTTATACAAATTTCCTGCGCTTTTTCGAGCATCTCAAAAGATTGAGCAATACTTTTATTCGTATTTCTTTGTTGAAAAGTTTCGGAAACGGAGAGCGGAAAACCGAGATAAGTAATTTTCTTATGTTTGACCGCCTGCTCAACTCCTTTCAAGTTCGCAACAATAGCCAAAAGTTTGCTGCGACTGCGCTCGGTTAGTAATTTTTCAAGCACTTCTTCCGTATCGCGCATCTGCGGAATAGCGGCAGGGGAAACAAAACTTCCAAAATCAATCGTATCAAAGCCGACTTCGAGCAGCGCATTTATATACCGAATTTTATTTTCGGTCGGAATAAACTCGCTCAAACCTTGCATGGCATCGCGCGGACATTCAATAATTTTCATTGTGTAGTTTCGGTTAAAATGTTTCGCAAACTTAAAAAGAATTTTAAGAAATATGAATTTTCAGTCTCGGTTCATAAAATAAATCCGCAAAAACAAACATTTTTCGCCAAAAACTGCTTAAAAATAACAAGAAAAGCCCGCCTGTTTTGTAAAACTAAAATTAACATTTAAAAAAACGCAAATTTAATACTTGCTAAAATCAATGTGCCGATGAGCACTCTCCTCACCCACAAACCCGCTTGTGGTTTGTCCATCAAAAGGCGAACTGTCAGCCAAGCACCCGCACTTTGCCCCGCGCCCATCATTAAACCAAACAGCCAATGCACCTGCCCCTGCCAAATGAAAATGAGAATCGCCGGAATATTTATCAAAACAATAATAAAGGCTTTGATGCTGTTGGCTTCTCTTTGCGAAATATTGCCGAACAAAACCAAACTGACCAAAATCAATACGCCCATGCCGGCTTGAATAAATCCGCCGTAAAACCCCAAAATCATAAAAATAATCACAAGCGGATAGCTAAATCGCTTATTTGTAGGTTCTTCCTCATGTTCGCGCAGCCATTTTTCGGGTTTTTGTAAGACCAAAAATAACATGATGAGCATCACGACGGCTAAAATTTTGTTAAATAATGCAGGGTTGATGACTGTAGCCGTGTAAGCTCCGCCGGCTGCCGTCATGAGGCACGGAATTATCAAAATGACGTATTTTTGCAAAGAAAATGACTTTTGAGCGCGCAGAGCCGTAAACGCCACGAGTCCCTGCATGATTACGCCGATGCGATTCGTTCCGTTCGCTGTTTGCGGAGGCAGCCCGAGAAAAACCAACAAGGGGAGCGTTATGACCGTTCCGTTGCCGGCAAGCGTATTAATGACTCCCGCCGTCATGCCGCCTAAGGAAAAAAGCAAGAGTTGAATAAAAAAGTCAGGAGAAAATTCCACGTTTAAGCGATTTTAAAAATGTTAAATTTAAAACTAATTTGAATTGAAAAATGACGTTTAGTTTTTTTTAAACAATCTTGCGAAATTTGTTAAAACATTGTAATTGTTTGACTGAGTGTACCGTTTGCTTTAGCTTGCGGATTTGAGAAAGGTATCCTGCAACAATCGAATGTAAGGTCGCAAGCTAAATCTCGCGCTGCTTTTTTGGCAAACCGGCTAAATACTTACAAAATATTTTAAATAAACAAAATAAACCTATAATGTCTTTGCGACCTTATAGGCTTTAAGAGTTTCGGCAAGTAAAAAAACATAAAGAAAATCTGCGATGCAATTTTCACTATAATTTCTTTTTAAAAACATCTTCTTTTTCATAGAAAAAACTCAAATTCATGTGTTTTTCAATGAATTTTCTCAATGATTGACTGTCGGTAAATTGTTCGCGAATAAATTCTGTCAAAGGTGTTAAGCGCACCTCGTCGGGTTTCGGCATTTCAATTTTGTACAAAAAATAACCGTTTTCTGAAGAAGAAGGGCTGTTCGCAAGCGGCACACGTTTGACATTCAAAAATTGCTGATTATTGACGAGCGACAAATGTGCATGAAATTCTTTTCGTTCAAAAGTGCGATTTGTTTCGTGCGCGGTAAATTGTTCGACAAGATAGGTAAATTCGTTTAATTTTTTTACTTCAACGTAGTCTTTTGAGTTAACGCTTTTTTCCCAACTGCCGATAATTGCCTCATTAATCTTAATTTTTGCTTCATCAATCGGCACTTTTGAATTGTAAGGACAAGCAGTGCAAAGCCAAATCAGGGGCAGCAAAATAAGAAAGTGTGTAAACTTTTTCATAGTTTTTTTGAGATTAAATGTTTGCAAAAGTTACAAAATGTCAAAATGATTGTAACCTTTTATTTATACTTCAAATATGCAATTAGGTTACAAAAGATGCCTGCAATTTTCGGAAAACAAGCAAAATTAGTCGGTAAGTGCAATTTTTTTTTCGACTTAATTTTTGGGGCTGTAAAACAAAAAAATTCCCAAAAATCATTCATTGTGTTTGCTCATCGCTTTTTCGATGCCCTCATGTACAAAAGTTTCAATCATCAGCAAAGATTTTTGAATTTTTTCGAGCATAATCAACTCTTCACTCGACGAAAATTTGCCCAAAACAAACTCGGCTTGTTGCCCTTTTGCGAATTGATTGCCGATTCCGACGCGCAATCGCGGGTATTGGCTGTTTTGCAAAAGTTCTTGAATATTTTTCAAACCGTTGTGCCCCGCATCTGAGCCTTTCGGACGCATTCGCAAAGTCCCTTCCGGCAATGCCAAATCGTCACTGATAACGAGCATTTTGTCAGGCGTGAGGGCGAGTTCTTTGAGCCAATAAGCAACTGCTTTTCCGCTCAAATTCATGTAAGTTGTCGGTTTGATGAGGGTCAAAATTTTATTTTTTAATCGAATTTTCGCAACATTTGCATAACGTCCGCTCTCAAAAACCCCGCCGTTTTTTTCCGCAAGAGCCTCAACAACCCTAAATCCGATGTTGTGCCGTGTATTTTCATATTCCTTTCCCGGGTTGCCGAGTCCGATTATCAAAAAATGATTGTCTGCCATGATTGTCAAATTTTGCGCAAATTAATGACAAAAAAACTGCATTTCAAGATAATTTTGTACTTACGGACAAAAAAAAACACCGTCAGAAAAAAATCTGCCGGCGTTTTCAAGGAATTATGCGATGTCGGATTATTTGGCTGATTGTTTTTCTTTATGTTTAACCAACTGTCTTCTCAACGCTTCAAAAGCTTCGTCGGCTGCCGCTTCGAACGAGCTGCCGATTTCTTTTGCAAAAAGTGTGCTTCCGGGTATGTTCAATTTTACCTCAACAGACTTATTGTCTTTGGGATTGTCATTTTTTTCTATTTTCAAAAAGACCTCACCGCCTACGATTCCGTCGTGAAAAGTTTCTAACTTGTCCGCTTTTTTCTTGATGAAATCAAGCAAAGCTTGTGTAGCGTCAAAATGAATAGACTGAATTTCAAGTTTCATTGCCAATTAATTTAACAGGTTGAACAATAAGTAAGTGCGAATGAATAAATTTTGAAATCGCTCAAAATCACCCAAAATCGCCGAATAGAAGCACTTCGCGCCTTTCAATTCACAAACTACGAAATAAAATTATTAATTCCAAATTAACAAGAAATTAATTTCAAAAAAAATTATTTTGACAAAAAAAATTGCCGTTTTAAGCCTTTTAGTCAAGTTTTCCTGCATTTGTTTATATTTTTGGTAACTGTTTAGCCGGAGTGTACCGCGAGCTTCTGCTTGCGGATTTGGAGGAAGGTATCCTGCAACAAGCAAATAAGAGGTCGACGGCTAAAGCTCACGCTACATTTTGGGCAAACCGGCAAAATACTTACTGTTTTTGAATCAAAACAAGCGACAAAAATCTAAATCGAAATGAAATATAGCTTTAGGCTGCGAAAATGTGTCTTTTTAAGAAACTAACACACAAAGTGCAATGCTGTTAAGTTAAGCCTAAGGTTACTGTTTAACCTGATTGTATTGTCGGCATCTTGCCGGCTAAATATAGCTGTTTTAGGGTACAAGTTGATTACTTACAGTACGTTTTTTGCCAACAAGTTCAATAATTACAACTAAAGAATGAAG
>JBPOJO010000450.1:0-7315 GCA_052033485.1 Bacteroidota bacterium
AGTTGAACGATAGCTTCGTGATGTTTTTCATCTTTTCCGGAATATGCCGCAGGCATAAAAAGTTGACCGATTTTTTCCTCGACAGTCATGCGTGCCATGAGTTCGGCGGCAGTATTTTGTGCCCGAGCAGCCGCAAAACTCAGTAAAGATAAAAAGAGTAAAACAGAAAATTTCATAATTTCGCGCTTGTGTTGTGTGCTTAAATGTGCCTGAATGGAAACAAAAAAAGTCGCTTTTCCCCGCAGGGCGCGCCAAAAAAGCAAGCTTTGCATCGAAAATGCATCACCGGCTAAATAATTTTTCTTAAAATTAGCATTTACGAGTTTCGGAAAATACGGTTTGAAAAATAACTTGCCTTGAAAAATCAAAGCAAGTTCAATTTTTTCATAAATGTATTTTTGTAAGACGCTCCGATAGGAATTGTTTTACCGGGAACAATCACGTTCAAATCCTCAATTTGGTCAATTTTAGCGAAATTGACTATGTAAGAACGATGAACACGAATAAAATCCGAATCCGGCAATTTCTTCTCCAAGCCCTTCATCGTACTGTGAATGATGTATTTTCGCGTCGCAGTATTGATAATGACATAATCGGAAAGTGCCTCAATGTAAATAATGTCAGAAAGTTTTAACTTTATGATTTTAGAATCTGCTTTCACAAAAACTTCGTTCGTTTTGTTTTCAATCGTAACATTACTCGCTTTAAGGTTTGTTTCCGCTTTGCTCACGGCTTTCAAAAAACGTGCGTAATTAACAGGTTTGACCAAAAAGTCGGTAACACTGTACTCAAAAGCCTCAACAGCGTAATTCGGTCGCGAAGTTACCAAGATGATTTGCGGCATATCATCAAGTGCTTTCATCAACTCAATACCCGTCATATCAGGCATTTCTACATCGAGAAAAACGATGTCAATCTCGTCTGATTTCAGTGCTTTAAAAGCTTCGGCGGCATTTTCACACTCGGAGAGTAAGTTTAGCCCGTCGGTCTTATTGATAAAATGTTTGATAACATTTCTCGAAAATTCTTCGTCATCAACTACTATACAATTCATTTTGGGTATTGGTTTAGTTTTCCGTTCAAATGATTTATCTCAAACAATTTGCGAATATATTTACCGATTACGTCAAATTCCAAATTTACAAGCGAATTTTTTTTAAAATTTTTAAAATTCGTATGTTCAAACGTATAAGGAATAATAACAACGGAAAAAAATCCGCTTTCGGAGCGCACGACTGTAAGGCTGACCCCGTTCACGCAAATTGAGCCTTTTTCGACCGTAAACAGCCCTATTTCGGCGTTGTATTCAAAAGAAAACTCAAAACTGCCGTTTTTATCCACTGTTTCAACACATTTTCCGACCGCATCAACATGCCCCTGAACGATATGCCCGTCAAATCGCCCGTCTGCTTTCATGCAACGTTCAAGATTGACAAGTTCTCCGATTTTTTTTTCGGATAAATTCGTTCGCGAAAGCGTTTCGGAAACCGCCGTTACAAAGTGTACATTGCCTTCTTTTCGCGTAACTGTTAGGCAAATACCGTCATGTGCGACGCTTTGGTCAATTTTTAACTCATTGGCAATCGGCGACTCAATTCCGTATTCGACGTTATCGCGGTCTTTTTTGACGGAAACAATTTTTCCGAAAGTTTCAATAATTCCCGTGAACATTTTTTTTTGCAAAAATATAATTTTTTTGTTGATTATTTAATTTTTGCACGTTTTTTTTTATTTTTCTTGAAAAACTTTTTGCATATATACCAAAATGCCATTTTTTACACAAGAACTAACATTCCTTTAATAAATGTTAGTTCTAATCTTTTTTTGCTTCAAGACGCGTCAAACATTTTTTGTCTCGTTGCTTTTTCCCTTTCGCCTCAGAATTTCGTACTTTTTTTGCAGCATGATTTTCCAAAATCGTGCAGGAAAATCGGAATTTGCCTACTATTTACTGTGGTTCTATCTCCGAAAGGGAATAAGAAGTTTATCGAAATATCTCCTTTGCAGCATTCGATTGATTTTAATGCTTTGCTGTACAACAACTTACATTCAAGCTTGAGTTTCTCAAATTTGCCATGAATAAAAGAGCGGCACATTTGAAAATAAAATTGCGACAAGATTTATGAACGTACAAGTTCGAGCACCGTAATTTCAGGCATAATGCCAATTCTGCCCGGAAATCCGAGAAAGCCAAAACCGCGGTTTACGTACAGTTTTTGCCCGTTTTTTTCGTATAAACCTGCCCATTGTTCATACACATATTGCACGGGACTCCACTTAAAATTGCCGATTTCCACCCCGAATTGAAATCCGTGTGTATGCCCCGACAATGTTAAATCAATATCTTTTTGTTGCGGCAAAATTTCCGCGTCCCAATGCGAGGGGTCATGTGAAAGTAAAATTTTTGTGTCCGCTTCTGCGTTTCGGCAGGCTTCTGTTAGTTTTCCGTATTTTGCAAACCCTCTGTTGCCCCAATTTTCAACACCTAACAAGGCAATTTTTTCGCCCGTAGCCTCTATATAACGATGCTCATTCAAGAGCAAATTCCAACCCATTTCCGAGTGAGCTTTTTTCAAATTTTCAAAATTTTTAGCCTTTTTTTCGGGCGAATCCCAACGAACATAATCGCCGTAATCATGATTGCCCGTAACGGAAAAAACGCCTTTGTCGGCTTTTATTTTTGAAAATATTTTTGCATAATCGCGCATTTCATCGGCAGTATTATTGACCAAGTCGCCTGTAAAACACACAATATCAGGCTTTTCGGCGTTCAACATTTCTATACCGCGCATCACAGCTTTTTCGTCAAAAAAGCTTCCCGAATGCACGTCCGAAATTTGCACAAGACGAAAACCGTGAAAAGCCTTCGGCAAATTTGGAATCAATACGCGCTGACGGCGAACACGATAATCATAAGCCCCGTTAAAAATCCCGTTTGACATAAAAACTAAGGGTGTTCCGACCATCAACAAACTTGTTTTTGCCAAAAACTCAGAGCGCGTAATGCCTTTTTTGCTCGTCTGTGCCCCATTTTCAGTAGGTAAAACTATTTTTTGTGCGGAAAAAATTCTTGTTATTTTTTTGAATAAAAATATAGTCAAACGGCGCAAATCATCTAAGAAAAGCGGAATTAAACCGAAAAATTTAGCGGCATAAATGACAAAAAAAATCGTTCCTAACCATCGTTTTGCGGCATAATTTAGCGTTTCGGGGGGAAGAAGTTGATATATCACAGACGCGCCGATGACAAGCGCGGAAATTCCGAAATGCAGGCTGAAAACTATTCTTCTGAATTTTGCTTTTTTTTGTGCCGTAAGTATTTTGAGCGGTTGAAAAAGGTAAAAATCAATAGCCAAAATGAGTGCCGAAAAAATCAGCACAAGAATTATTTTATTCATTGAGAATTTTTTTCTTTCAAAACGCAAGAGATTTTTTTTTGTTTGATGCCTGCCCTAAAATGTTTTATGTAAGCATTTTTACGCCCCTTTTGAAAAAGTTTTTTTTGCGGCAAAAAGCCTTATTTACATAAGATTAAGCCGCATTTTACTTCCGAACGTCCGCGCCGCCCGTATGAAAATTTTGATTTTATTGAATTTTTTTATAGTTTTGCGTCGTTTGTTAAGAAATGCCGAACAAGGCGTTTCAGGCTTTAGGCAATATTGCCCTCACGTAAATTCAAATTGAATGAGTAAGCTAAAGTTTTTTCGCATAAAGTTGCCGGTTTTGCTGAGTTTGTTTTTTTTGGCAAGTTTTTCGGCTTCCGATGTAAGAAGACACGAACATCTTTTTAACGGAACGGGTATTTCGGATTTATGTGATACTGCACTCCTTACACAAAATGCCGCCTATTCTCAAAATTTTGATTTCGTTGGTTATCCTCAAAACATTATTGAATGGAGCAGCCCGAAAGACGCACTGCTTATTTTTGACAAACTTCAACACGCTTCTTCTAAAAAGGTAACTGTCTTACACATAGGCGATTCGCACGTGCAGGCAGACATATATACGGGAAAACTTAGGCGCGAATTGCAGCAAATTTTTGGCAGCGGCGGTCGTGGTTTGATTTTTCCCTATGCAGCCGCAGGCACACATTCCCCCGTGAATTACAAAACAGGCAAAACAGGGCAGTGGACTTTTGCCAAAAATATACACAGAGAACCCGCCATTGCACTCGGTTTAACAGGTATTTCCGTTCGCACTAACGACGCAAAAGCCGGTTTTTCATTCAAATTTGCAGACGGAACAATACAGCAAACTGACCGAAAATTGAAAATTTTCTGCAAAAAAGACAGTGCAAGTTTCGATTTAAAAATATTTTTTTCCGAGAATTTTGCCCCTGCAACAGTCCGTTTGACTCCCGACGGTAAAGACTATGCGGAAATAGTTTTGCCCGAAATTACGCAAAATTTGTCCTTTGAGGTGCAAAAATCATCTCCCGAACAAAATTTTTTGGAATGTTACGGAATTTCTATCGAAAGCATTGAAAATAAAGGAATTATTTATCACGCAGTCGGCATAAACGGTGCGGGAGCGAGAAGTATTTTGAAGCAAAATCTTTTCGAAGCACAACTCGCCACCCTAAAACCCGACTTAGTCATTTTAGATTTAGGTACAAATGATTTACTCGGAAAGGAATTTTATAAAGATGACATTTCGGCAAACTACGGAGCGGTAATTGACAAAATTCGCAGCAATCTGCCCGAAGCCGCTTTGATGCTTGCTAATAGCCAAGAGGTCGTTTACAGAGGTAAAAATGTGCCATTTTTTGCTGATTTTTCAGCTTTTACCCGTGAATTAGCTGCAGAAAAACAGTGCATTTTTTATGATTATTACAACATTTCAGGCGGTCGTTTTTCAATGACAAAATGGCATCATTTTGGTTTGGCGCAGGCGGATAAAATTCACCTTTCGACAAGCGGATATGTTTTTAAAGGAGAATTATTCTTTAATGCCCTTTTGAACTCATACCGTTATGTTTTGAATAATCACCGTACAAATTCATTGTTGGCAACGGAATTGGATACAAATTTTTGCGCAGCTAACTTTTTTGATGAAAAACAATTGAGTTTTGAAGTAAAATTTCCTAAAAATAACCCGAAAAATAATGTTGAAAAATCCGAAGAATACATCGTTAAACGCGGTGATAATCTCTCCGTGATTGCTCAAAAATTTTCCGTAAGTGTTTCTAATTTAATGGATTGGAACAATCTTATCACGACAAAATTATCTGTCGGAAAAAAATTGTTTGTCTTTGCTCCGAACGACAATTCGGCGAAAAAGGAAGTAACTGCCGCACCGCCGATGCCGCGTGATAAACAAAAAAGTCAAATAAAAAAGTCAAGCAACAATCTACCTGTCTCAGGAATTTACAAAGTCAAAAACGGTGATTCTTTATGGTTGATAGCAAAAAAATTCGGCACAAGCATTGAATTTTTGAGAAAAATTAATCATTTAAAATCTGACAAACTTCACCTCGGTCAATCACTAAAAATCAAAAACTGATTTTTTCACAAGAACTAACATTTCGCAAAGAAATGTTAGTTCTGATTGGCAAAAATGCCCGGCTGTTGTTTGAATTTACACAAACGACTGTTATACAATGTTTTAGATTTTGTTTTCAAAGACACAAACAAAGTTATCTGCATTTATTTTCCCTCAAAAATTTCGCACCAATTCTTATTGCAATTTCCTTTAAAATCCGTTATCTTCCGGATAGGGCAAAAAAACAAAAGCACTGAAATCTACGTCTTCGTAAAATAAACAGCAGTATTCGTCAGGATTTTTGAAATTCTCCTTAAAACTCGAAAATTCTTCATTTTTGCCTAAACTTGAGTGCTCAAAAATTTCTAAATAAGACGCAAAATAGCATTTTTGATTGCCGAACATTTCTTTATCTGCCAACAGCAACTCTTTTTTAAAAGGGTTATTGGTTGCGACAAAAACAGGGTATTGAGAAAAATTCTTTCTCCGCATCTCGTATGATGCATCTTTCAAAAAATCAGCTACTTTAACAAAATCTTCCGATATTTTGCCCAAGAGCTTAGGGGTTAACTCAGCAGAAGTATTCATTTGTTGAAAAAAATTACGTTAGACATATCGCACATCAGGACTGAAATTTTCAGGGAATTTCCCTTTGATGTTTTTGTAAAAATCCATAATTGCTTTCATATCCGTTTCCATTTCGCCTGTCGGGTGAATATAGCCCGTTATGCCCGCAATTTTTTTTTCATAGTCAAGATAACCAAAAAGGATTGGGACATCTGCATTCAAAGCAACATGATAAAAGCCTGTTTTCCAATGTTTGTTTTTTTTGCGCGTACCTTCCGGCGTTACCGCAACAACAAGCTCTTCATGCTCATTAAAAAGCTCAACCATTGCATCGACCGTGCTTTTTTTGGTGTGTCCGAGCTTTGGTGCAGAGCGGTCTATGCCGATTGCCCCCAGTGATTCCATAAACGATTTCAATGGAAATTTAATCCATTCTTTTTTTATGGTAAACCGCACATTGATGCCCATCATCGAAAAAGCTGCCATTGCATATACAAAATCCCAATTACTTGTATGCGGAGCAGCAATTAATACGGCTTTTTTGAAATTTTTTTGCAGGCTTGTATCCAAAATCCATCCTTGTTTTTTGAAAAGCCATTTGAAAAAAGCAACAATCATTTTGTGTGTAAATTTTCCGAAATGTAAAAATTATTTTTTTAAAAATTCCGCTTCTTGCCGATTTCAAATTTCTTTTTAAGCATTGCTTTTGATTTCCCGCTCATATATCAAGATTTTGTCTTTATCAACAAAAGTTTTTACATAAGGAGACAACAAACTTTCACATACAAAATCTGTTTTTATGCCGGTCAATGCCTTTGTTTCGGCGAGCATTTTTTCCCAAGAAACCGCATTGCTGCTGTATTGTTGAAAATTAATAACTAAAAGCAAATCAAGGTCAGAGTTTTCATTTCCTTCACCGCGTGCATACGAACCGAACAGGTAAACCCTTTCGACAAATGCCAATTTTGAAAAATAAGTTTTAAGTTTTTTAATTTTTTTTGTCCCTAAGCGCATTTTCCTAAAATTAGAAATAAATGAAACAAGTTTTTGGCAATATTGTTATTTTTAGGAACAAATTTATCTTTTTCTAAAAGAACAAAACAATATCGCAGCCAAAAATAAAACAGTATTGCAGTCAAAAGGGCTGTAATAATTCATCAAAATTGATAATTAGCTTAAAATTGAGCATAAAGAGTGATGTTTTCAAATTCACTGCGTCTAACGTACACCTTATAATAGGGTTCAAAAAATCTTCACCTTGTTTTTA
>JBPOJO010000129.1:0-1651 GCA_052033485.1 Bacteroidota bacterium
AAACAACCCCCCCACCAGACGAACACGTAAAACTGTACGAAAAATGCAAGAAGGTCCCGAACGAACGGCAAGAGGGTCCAGTAGACGGAGAAGTGGTTGATAAGAAATAACGAAAACAAAAAGCCGCCTGAAATATGGCGGCTTTTTGTTTAGCAAAAATGCTATAATTAAATCAAATCTTTTACCAACAAAGAATGAAAACAGATCGAAAAATCATTGTTTATCAAGGTAAAAACGGTTCAATCGAGCTCAATACTGATGCACATCAAAACACAATCTGGGCAACGCAGGCCCAAATTGCTCAAATTTTCGGAATAACACCACAAAACATCACACTTCATCTTAAAAATATTTACAAAGAAGAAGAACTTTCTGAAAAAGCAACGTGTAAGGATTTCTTACAAGTTCAAAAAGAAGGCAGCAGAACTATTCAAAGAAAACAAAAATTTTACAATCTCGATGCGATTATTTCCGTTGGATATCGAATCAATTCCATTGCAGGCACAAAATTTCGCCAATGGGCGACAAAAACCCTCCGCACACATATAGTAGAAGGCTACACGATCAATAAATCACGGATCGTTAAAAACTACGACACGTTTCTCAAAGCCGTAGAAGTCGATCACAGGGAAATCTTCAACCATCACCATCGACGACACGGCAAAAAAGCAGGACATCGCTCCCCTGCAGGCCATCAAATCAGGCTACCTCACCAACCTCCTCAATCCGAAAGCAACACTCTTTATACTTTCGATGTTCACGCTCGTCATCAAACCCGAAACCCCAATAGCGGTGCTCATTGGAGGAAGTGCCTATATGATTTTGGCTACCGCAGGATGGTTTTCGCTCGTCGCCATATTTTTCAGCCAACAACGGATCCAAAATATCTACCTTAAATTCGAAAAAGCGATCAACCGGACATTTGGAGGATTGCTCATATTGCTCGGGATAAAATTGGCACTCATAAAAGAATAAGAAAAATTTATAAGTTTTTTAGATTTTTTTCATTACTCTTCCTTTACAATATTAACGCACAACGTTAATATTGTTATGATTAAAAGTTTCAAAAACAAGGAAACAGAAAAAATCTTCTATCGTAAATTTTCACGGAAAATCCCGCATGAAATTCAAAGAAGAGCCTACCAAAAACTACTCTATCTCAAGTTAAAGTAGAAATTATCGACTATCATTAATTCTCAACTTTATGAAAAAAATTGCTCCAGTCCACCCAGGCGAAGTCCTCAATGAAGAGTTTTTACAGGCCCTCAAAATCACCCAGTACCGGCTCGCAAAGGACATTAATGTACCTCCAAGACGAATCAACGAGATTGTGCTGGGTAAACGAGCAATATCGGCCGACACCGCACTCCGACTCTCAAGGTATTTCAAAACTCCACCTGAATTCTGGATGGGTCTCCAAAACGAATACGACATACAGCTTGCCACCGATCGCCTCGCTCACCGCCTTAAACTCGAAGTCAAAATCTACAGCCCCACAACAAAAAGACGCCCACAAAAAATAAAATGAAAGCCAATGCTTTCAAAAAACTAAAAAAATCAGTTGATGCAAAAAATGAAACAACTGCAACTCAGGGCATACTCAACACATGAGATTACCGACCAATGTGCAAAAAATGCACATTACACATTC
>JBPOJO010000473.1:0-4198 GCA_052033485.1 Bacteroidota bacterium
GCATCAAATTACTTCCAAAACAAGATGTTGGTTCGTTTGGAGAAAGGCTATCTGAACTTATTGCGCTACGCATTGACGGGTAAACGACCGTATTTTTTCTTTTTCTCCATGTTTCCGCTTTTAATCGGCAGCGTGATGTTAGTCGGTATCCGACAACCGAAAGTTTCACTTTTCCCTGATAATGAGCCGCTTGAAGCGTATGTATATGTGGAAATGCCTCAGGGAACGGACGTAAAAACGACGAATGAAATGGTTTTGAAAGTGGAAAAAAGGGTCGCAGAAATTTTACAGCCCTACAAATCTGCCTTAAAATCGCTTGTCGTGAACGTCGGTGAGGGTGCTGCGCCCGTACAAGGGGGCTTGAGCATGGGTCCGTCCTTTACGCCTCATCGCGGAAAAATTACGATGAACTTTGTTGAATTTCAATTTCGCGGCGAGGTTTCTACTTCGGAAGTGTTGAAAAAAGTGTCATTAGAGGTCAAAAAAATTCCCGGCGCGAAGATTACGACGGAAAAACGCAAAGACGGTCCGCCCGTGGGCAAACCCGTGAGCATTGAGGTTACGGGGGACGATTACGTTACTTTGTTGCAGGAAGCGGAAAAAATTAAGGCTTATATTGACGCGGCAAAAATTTCGGGTATAGACAAATTGGAATTAGAAGCTGAAGTGGGCAAACCCGAATTAATTTTGAATATTGACCGTGAAAAGGCGCAAAAATTCGGTTTGTCGACTGTTTTTGTGGCGGCGACACTTCGGAATGCACTTTTCGGAAAAGAGGTGTCAAAATTTAAAGAAAAAGATGAGGATTATCCGATTCAGCTTCGTTTTGAAGAAAAATATCGCTATGATTTGCAGGCTTTGATGAACCAAAAAATCACTTTCCGCGACAATAAAGGCAAGTGGCACCAAGTTCCCGTTGCGTCTGTGGCGGATATTCAGTACAGTTCTTCCTTCGGCGCGGTGAAGCGCAAAAACTTGGACAAATTGGTTGTGGTGAGTTCCAATATCTTGGAGGGTTACAATGCGAATGAAATTGTAACACAAATCAAAACCATGATGAAGGCGTACAAAATGAAAGAGGGCTACAATTTCCGTTTCGGCGGCGAACAAGAGGAGCAGGCGAAATCTATGGCATTTTTGACAAGAGCACTTTTGATAGCTTTGGCGGCGGTTTTTATGATTATTGTTTGGCAGTTTAACTCGGCGATTCGCCCTGCGATAATTATGATTTCTGTATTGCTTTCCACGATTGGGGTTTTCTTGGGTTTGGCGATTTTTAAAATGGATTTTGTGATAATCATGACGGGTATCGGCATTATTTCGCTTGCGGGTGTTGTGGTGAATAACGCGATTGTGTTAATTGACTATACGGATTTGTTGAAAAACAGGAAATTAACGGAGCAAGGTCTAACGGAAGATGATGATTTAGAAGATTCCTTGTTTATAGACGCATTGGTAGAGGCGGGCTATACGCGCTTGCGTCCTGTACTTTTAACGGCGATAACGACTGTTTTGGGTTTAATTCCCTTGGCAACGGGCATGAATATTGACTTTTTCTTGCTGTACGAAAAATTTGACCCTGATTTTTATGTCGGCGGGGACAACGCGATATTTTGGGGTCCGATGGCATGGACTGTGATATTCGGTTTAACGTTTGCGACGTTTTTAACCTTGGTCATTGTGCCTGTGATGTACCTTTTGGTAGACCGTATGAATAAGTTTTTTAAGAAAATTTTTGCATAACTTAGTTGAAAGAAGAGACAAAACCTCACTCGTGTTGCGGGTGAGGTTTTTTTTGAAAAAATAAAAAAAACAGTCTTTCGCTCAGAAAATATTGCCGGACAACGTTCAAATTGTGTTTATTGCCAACTTTGTCGAAATGCAAAATCCTCTTTTGACAAACCGAGCCAACGCAAGGCGTTTTCGCTCAGGAGTTTTTCTTTCAGAGAATCCGAATACGGCATGGATTGAATTAAGGCTCCCGGCGCAAGTTCGCCGAGCGGAAAAGGATAGTCTGTTCCGAGCGCAATGCTGTTTTCACCCAACAATTTTACGACAAAATCGAGGGCTGAAGCATCATGTAAAAGCGAATCGATATAAAATTTACCCAAATATTTTTCGGGTGAAAAAGGATTGTCTACCGCGCACAAATCCGGACGCACCTCAAAACCATGCTTAATTCTTCCGAATGTAAACGGAAACGAGCCGCCGCCGTGTGCAAAAGCCACCCTAAGTCGCGGAAGTCGTTCAAAAATTCCGCCGAATATCATCGAACAAATCGCCAAACTTGTTTCGGCAGGCATTCCGACTAACCACGGCAACCAATATTTCGGCATTTTTGATTGCCCCATCATGTCCCAAGGGTGAATAAAAACCGCCGCACCGAGTTCTTCCGCTGCCTGAAAAATCGGAAAAAAACTCGGGTCATCTAAATTCATCTCATTCACGTGAGAACCGATTTGAACCCCCGCCAAACCGAGTTTTTTGACACATCGCTCCAATTCGCGAATCGCCAAATCGGGTGATTGCATCGGAATCGTGCCCAAACCGACAAACCTGTCCGGATAATCGCGCACAATGCCCGCAATGTGTTCATTGAGAAATTCCGAAACTGCCAAAGCATCGGTTGATTTTGCCCAATAGGAAAACATGACAGGCACTGTTGACAAAACTTGTACATCAACTCCATGATGCCTACATTCGTGTATGCGCGTATTCGCGTCCCAACAATTATCCTGCACTTCTCTGAAAAAGCGATTGTCCATCATCATACGCGCACAGCAAGGGCGGTGATGTTCGAGGCGAATAAAACCCCCGTAGCCGAATTTTTCCTTAAAATTCGGAATATTTTCGGGCAAAATATGCGTGTGAATATCAATCGTAAAATGCTTAGCGGCGGAGTTTTTTTCCATTTCAGCTTGTTTTGGGCATTTTAATAAGAGGTTTCACTCGGTTTCGGGTTCGTGCTGATTTGCAATGCAGCAAGTTTGCAGAGTATTCTTGCGCCTACATTTGCGTCCCATTCCGCGTCGCCGACTTCGTTGAGGTCATAACCGATAATTCTTCTTCCGCTTTTATAGATGAGCGTCAGAAGATAAAAAATTTGTGAAAGTTCGAAGCCGCCTGCAACGGGCGTTCCCGTATGCGGACAGAGTTTCGGGTCAAGTCCGTCAATATCGAAACTGATATAAACTTTTTGAGGCAATTTTTTTATGATTTTTTTGCAAATTTTTTCCCAAGTTACCCCTTCAAAGAGTTTTTCCTTAATGTCTTTATCAAAAAAAGTTATAATTCTGCCGTTAGAGGAATCAATCAAATCCCGTTCGGCGCGGCAATAATCGCGGATACCGACCTGCACTAAGCGCGAAATAACGGGGATTTTTAGGGCATTAAACATGACGGAGGCGTGCGAAAACTCAAAATCCTCATAAGAATCGCGCAAATCGGCATGTGCATCAATTTGTAAAATGCCAAATTCGGTGTGAATATCGCCTAATGCTTGCAAAAAACCGAGCGGCGTGCTATGGTCGCCGCCGAGCAAACCGACCAATTTTCCGTCCAACAGCAAGTCAAAAGTTATCGTTTTAACATATTCGTTCAAATTTTTGCAGGCTTGATTGATGTATTTCGGAACATCGCGAACGGCAATTTTAAAATCATTTTTGACAAAATTCGGATATTTTTTCGGAGAGCCAAGCTCGAGCCAATCAATATAATATTTAGCAATTTCGCGCAAACGAGCACTGTTAAGCCTCATTTCTTCGGAAATTTCGTCGATGGCGATTCCTTCAACCCAAGCAATGGGAAAATCGGGGTCATAAATATCCAATTGCGGAGATGCGTCGAGAATTTTTTGCGGTGCGTTGGCGCAGCCGCCGCCGTAAGAAACCGTAACTTCCCACGGAACAGGGACGATAACTGCGCGCGCGCTCTCTGTATCGAAAGGCAAACCGAACAATGTTCCTTTGATTCCGACACCGTTCGGGTCGTAATTCTGAATTTTATTTTTAGATTTTGACATTTTGGTCAAGATAAATTTATGTAAAAGAGTAAATAATCGGACAATTTATTCCCTTTCGACTCATAATTTTGTGCTTTTTGTGCAGCACGATTTTCCAAAATCGTGCAGGCGAATCGGAATTTGCTTTTTTTTCTGCGATTCTATCACTCAAAAGGGAATAAAAGAAAAGTCAATACA
>JBPOJO010000040.1:0-2056 GCA_052033485.1 Bacteroidota bacterium
ATCCATTCATCTACAATTTTTTGAGCATCTTTCAGAGTCATGTTGTTTTTTTTTGAACTTTAACGAAAGTAAAACAGGCTTCAGCCTAAAATTGACTTTTTACCCTGTGTGAACCGCGAGCTTTAGCTTGCGAATAAAATGTTAAGGTCGCAAGCTAAATCTCGCGCTGCATACTTGGGCAAACCGGCTAAAAGTTATGCCATTTTTAAACAGTCTTGCGCAAAATTGCCGTGAAAATTACAATAAGGCAAAATTCAATCAATGCTGGGAAATAATTTGCGAAAATAATGTCTCCGATGAAAAACAGAACAGAATAGCCCAAAACAATGCCCGCAATCCACGAAAAAAATAAGCCTAAACCGGCAGATTGTTTGGATTTTTCGGCAAATTCGCCCCAAAATCCGCCCGGTTGAATTTTTTGGTAAAAATTTTCTAATACCGAATTTGGTTCGGGCGGCGTGAGAAAAGTTGCGGCAAGCCAAGCCACTGTCGTAAATCCTGTCGTGAAAAACATGCCGTAAGGCGACGGAAATTCAAACACAAAAACGGCAAGTGCATAGCCGAAAAATGGCGCGACCGTCGCAACCGCTTCACTCCACGCATTGATTCGCCACCAATACCAACGCAATATTAAAACTGCCCCCAAGCCGGCACCCGACTCAATCATAAATTGAAACGCGCCTTCTAAAGTGCTCACAAAACCCGTTATCAAAACGCCGAAAAGCATGATTCCGATTGTTGTCAGCCGCGCAGCAAAAACTTTTTGTTTATCGTCGGCATTTTTTTGAAGAAAACGCAAATAAAAATCATTCATTAAATATGATGCGCCCCAATTGAGTTGCGTACTGATGGTGCTCATATAAGCTGCCAAAAAAGCCGCAAGCATCAAACCGGACATACCCGGCGGCAAAAATTCCTTCATTGCCATGACGTAGCCGAGTTTTTTATCACTCGCCGAAAGTTCGGGATAGAGCACAATCGTCGCTAAAGCCACTAAAATCCAAGCCCAAGGTCGAAAGGCGTAATGCGCAATTTGAAACAACAAAACGGCGCGAAACGAGTCTTTTTCCGACTTTGCACTCATCATGCGCTGCGCAATGTACCCGCCGCCGCCCGGTTCTGCCCCCGGATACCAACTTGCCCACCACTGCAAACCCACAAATGACAAAAAAGACAACGCGCCCACTGTCATTTGCGTCGCCAAACCCGAAGCAGGTGTGTCGGTAAATGAAATTTTTGGAAAAAAATTAAGGCTGCCTGCAGGCAAATGTGCTTTCAGTCCGTCTATTCCGCCGATTTTTTCTGAATCTATCACCAAAAATGCCAAAATAATGCAGCCTGCCATTGCCGTAATGAATTGAAACATATCCGTAACCGCCACGCCGAGCAAGCCCGAAAGTGAAGAATAAAATCCGACCACGAACATCAAACCGACAACCGCCCAAAACGCCTGCGCGTCCGTCAAGTCGAAATAGACCTTTAAAACGCCTGCCATCGCCACATTCACCCACGCAATAATGACTGCATTCATCCACAAACCGAGATAAACTGACTTAAAACCGCGCAAGATTGCGGCGGCGCGTCCTGAATATCTTAATTCTATCAATTCTAAATCAGTTGTTATGCCGGCTTTTCGCCAATTTTTAGCGAAAAAAAAGACCGTGAGCATACCGCCAATCATGCCATTCCACCAAAGCCAATTCCCGCTGATGCCGTTTTTGACCACTAATTCCGTAACCAAAAGCGGCGTATCAGCGGCAAAAGTTGTTGCGACCATTGATGTACCCGCCAACCACCACGGCAAAGAACGCCCGCCGAGAAAAAAATTCTCTGTATTTTGAGAGGCTTTTTTAGAAAAAAAAGCCCCCAAAATAACGGTTGCTGCCAAAAAAACGCATAAAATGACTGTGTCAATTGTTGTAAAACTTCCCATTATTCCAAAAATATACCGACGTTTTTTTATTCGACTTTTTGATACGAAAAAAAAACGTCGGAAGTTATACCTGTTAAAAACTGTACAACGGACTTTAGTCCGTTAAATTTTTCCTCTGCCGTT
>JBPOJO010000294.1:0-7551 GCA_052033485.1 Bacteroidota bacterium
GATTTTGGAAAATCGTGCAGCAAAAAAGTACGAAATGATGAGTCGAAAGGGAATAAGTATTTTGTGTGCCGGATTGCGCAAAAAAGCTAATTTTGAAAAACAAATCAAAGATTTCCGAAGTTGTCAGTACTTTTGTAATTTTCCAAAACAAAAGGGGCATTGTGTCGCTCTTTTACACGCTGTGAAGCAAGCATACAGCGTGTTTGTTGCTCCTTTATAGAACGGAAATTGCGGACAGAAATTTTCAGCAGCATTATATTTTAAAATTAAAATTTGCAATAATGCTGCAAAAAGGAGAAATAAAATCCGAAAACCCCCATGTTTTTTCAGGAATAAGTAAAAATTCGTGTTTTGCGCTGATTTTGCGCCCGCCGCAAAACAAAAAAAAGGTGCGACAAATTTTGCGCACCTTTTTCAATCATTCATAACAGCCATGAAAAAATAAATGGTTATTTCGGCAAAAGTTATTCAACCAAAAGTTTTCGTACGGAAGTGCCTTTTGAGGTTTCTATTCGAACCAAAAACATTCCCTTTTGCGAGAGAGCTAACTCAAATTTATTTTCGCCAAAATTAACATCTTTTTCTGCTTTAAACAAAACTTTTCCTAACAAATCTTGCACCGAAATTGAAATTTTTTCAGATTGTGTTGATTCATAAGTAAGAAAAGTTTTGCCGGAAGTCGGATTCGGAAATACTTTAACAGCCCGCTCTAATTCTTCATTGATAATTGCAGTCGGTTCGGTGTCCTTTTTGACCAAACCTTTGAAAGAGATGTTGTCCAAAAAGACCTCATCTGCACCTTGCACGGGAAAAGGCAAACCCAACTGTTTGAGTAAGTCCTGAATTCCTTTTTCACTTGAAAAACAACGCGCCTCAAAACAAAGTTCAAATTTTTGACCTTTATATGCCGAAAGGTCAACTGTCATGGTCTTAAAATTATCTTTCGTATAGCTTGACGGGCGCATAAAAGCACCTTGTTGTTTGCCGTTCACTTTCAGCCTAAAACTGCTTGCATTTTTAAAATCAAGCCCTGACAATTCGGGAATTAATGCCGCCATCAGCTCGTAAAGCGAGGTGTAATTCATTTTGTAATCATAATTGAGGGTGATTTTGTCTTCACTTTTGCTTGCATCAATGCACAAACACACTTCACCTCTGTAGTCCTCATTGATGTCAAAATTGTTTTTTCCGTCCGGAAAATCAAGTGAAGTCGAAGGCATTCCGCCGGTGAAAAGCATACCCAAATCGCTTGATTTTTTCGCTTTTTCACTGATTTCCAATTTTGCCTCGCGCCCTTTCAGCATATAAAGCGAATCTTCCGTGCCGGCAATCGGGTTTTCAAAATACATATCTTTCACGGGAAAGGGCTTTTTGATTTCCATTACGTCGGACGTGTTATTTCTGCTTTCGGGGTCTTCGGGAAAAATTACTTCGGCTGAAATGTTGTAGGTTGCAGGCGCGGATAAATCAGCTTTTTTGTTAAAAGTATAAAAAAACACTTCCGAAGGGCTGATTTCTTTGCTTGTCGTAATGGTTTCGTTCACGCTCGGAAAATCGTTGATGCGATAGGTAACCGGAATTTTAGTGCCGGCGGGCAATTTTCCTTGACAAGAATTGAAGCGCAATTTGATTTTGATGGTTTCACTCGCACTCAAACCGCATGAAGTTTTAACGGTTTCTTCCAAACCTTCCAAAACAAAATCGTTGTTTTTGAGCGGATAACCCACACCGACGGCAAACCAAGCGTTAGCAACGGCAAAATATTCGGGCGAACATTCGCCGAAAAGGTCGGCTGCGGCTTGCAATGAACCTTCTCGTGCATCGGGATAGCCGGAAGTCGAAGTCAAATAAACGGTGAGGTTGCGATAGGCAATTTTTGAGGCTTTTTCCATGCCGATTGCACTGACATCAAAATCATTTTCATTGTCATTTTTGCCTTTACCGCCCTGACAAAGCAAATAAAACCAATGATTTTGCACACCGCTGTTGATATGCACGCCGCCGTTGTCGAAAGCCGTAAATTCCCAAAAATCACCTTTATAGGTGGATGGATTTTTTTTCGCTTTCGGATTGCTCATCGAACGAAAACCGCCCGAATTTTTCAAGTCAATTTCCTCTCCGATTTCAAAATTAGCATTGTTTCGTCCGGTAAAAAAATCAACCGCAACGCCGAAAATGTCGCTGAAAGACTCGTTTAAGGCACCCGATTCGTTCAAATAAATCAAAGCGGCACTGTTTTCGGTAACGCCGTGTGTGATTTCATGCGCGATGATGTCTATGCTGACAAGCGGCGCAAGGCGAACCGTGTCGCCGTCACCGTAAGTCATTACGGCACCGTTCCAAAAGGCATTTGCAAAATTTTTATCGTAATGCACGTAGCTCAATAATTTTGAATTTTTATTGTCAAAACTTTTGCGATTGTGCTTTTCGAGATAATAATCATACGTTTTTTCCGTGCCCCAATGTACATCGGTCGCGATTTCGTCCTTATCTGTATTTTTATTTTCCCAAACATTATCCGTATCGGTAAAAATGACGGCTTTGTCGTAGTCCGTGCCTTTTTTTAAATTGTAAGTTTCGATGCCGCAACGTCCTGTTTCTTTCAGTTGAAAAAACGTTTCACTGACCTTGTTTGTCGTAATTTTTTGAGTGCCCGAAAATTTTGTTACCGCTGTTCCTTCCGTGTCGGCAAAGTGTAACTTATTGATAATCAACAAAATACTTCCCGAAACAGCATCAACATAAACATCTTTTCTGATAACCGGCGAGACGGCATTAATTTCCGTTTTGTAAGTCAAGCGGTAATTTTCGCCGCCTGCTTTGCTGAAAATTAAAGACATTTGAGGATAAAAAGTTGCTTTTTCGTCATTTTTAGCGTGTTTTAAAGCTGCTTCCGCGCCTTTATTTTCCCAAGAATATTCGGCAGCTTTGACATTTTGCAAAGCAATTTTAAGTGCGTCTTCGGGAGAAATGACCGGCGCAAGATTCAAAGCAAATTGTTGGAGGATTTTGCCGTTTGTTTTTTGAATAAGCCCGTTTTTCGCATGAATGATGTACTCCGCGCCTTCAATCGGCACACCTTTGTAGGTTTGAACAAATTTTAAGTGCTCAAAACCGAGTTCATCTTCGTTTTTGGCAACAAGGCGCATTTCATTTTTTTCGCCGAGACCTAAATCTTGGTCAAAATTTTGAAAAAAATTCTCAACGGGCACATCTTTGGTGAAATGCCAAAAATTCCCTTTTCGGACGGCATAATCATTTATAGGGCTTTTTTGCGCAAAAGCCGAAGAAAATATTGCCGAAATAAAAAAAAGTGTGAATAAAAATTTCATGTCAGTTCAATTTCAAATGATAAAAGCAATGTAGGAATAAAAACAGATTCGGCAAAAAAACCGAAATTTTTAATAATTGTTTAAAAACGAAAACCAAGCGTAAATGTCAAATTTAAACGCATACTTGCCGAAGAAACCATCGGATTCTTGCCGTCATTGATTCGATAAGGCGCGTAGGAATCCTCCCAACGTTGATATGTGAGGGCTAAATCGTAGTACCTTTTTTCGGTTCTGAAACCAATTCCGCCGGCAAAAATCATTCTTTCTTGCGGCTTGGGTTTGTCAAAAAGGGTATTGTAAGGGTCTGAATAATAAGCGAAACCGCCGCGCAAATATTTATTTTTGGCTCTCAATTCACCTCCCACACGATAGTTAAAAGTTGAGCGATAAATGGACAAAATTGTCGAATTGTCGGGGTCAAAATCGGCTTCTCCCTCAAATTTCCCTGCTTTGTAATCCACATACTCAACGTCCGCACTCAAAAAGCCTCTTTTTCCGAAAAAATAAGCCGCACCGACATTCGCACGCCAAGGCGTTCGCATCGTATATTGAAATTGTAAAGGCTGAATGACGGCTGTTTCGGTTTGCAAAACCCTGATTTTGCCGTTAATTTCCTTGAAATTGTAGTTGTTGTAATGTGCTGCAAGGCTTGCCTCATACGTATCCGTGATGCTGAATTTTGTGTTTGTGCAAATTGTCGCGCCGAGTCGGAGTTGCTCAACAGGGCGGAAAATTGCGCCGACTTTGAAATTCATGCCCGAACCAATCAAACTTAAGGTTTCCTGCAAGGTAAAATCGCTCAATGGATTGTCAGTTGAAGTGGTTTTTTCGTAGTAAGTTCGGCGGTTGGTGAAATTATAAGATTGAAAACAAAGCGACGCGCCGAGAAATAATTTATCATTAAAATTTGCTCCGTAAGAAAGATTGATGTGATTTTGACCGCCTTTATTTTCAATCGTTTCTTCCTGCGTAGTTTTCGCAACGGGCACAAAAGAAAAATATTGATTACGTCCGCCGAGCGTGTCGCGCGGGTCGGGGTTTATGAGGTAGGTAAAAAAAGCCAAGCCCTGAACATTGTAAATTTCTTTGGATTGGTCTTCCATCACGCTCCAATTCGTGCCGTTCGTACTTTCGAGCAAATAATCAATCAAAGAATTGTCGGGATTTGTGCCCGCGTAAGCAATTTTTTGGTGAAATTGGTTGACTCTTGCATAAGAAAAAGCAAAAGTTCCGCCTTTGAACGCGCTTCCTTCGTCGGTGTTGTTTGTGTGTAAAGCAAAACTTAAATTATTGACATTGAAATAGTTACGCGAGGCGTTGACGGTTTCAAAGGAAATATCCTTTAATTGAGCTTCCGACAAATTTTCGAGTCGGTAATCGGCTGATGAACTTGAAAAACCAATATTAGGCGAGAGTGAAAATTCACTTCTGCTCATCATGCCCAAACCTGCGGGGTTCGCTGTTGCGGAACTGATTTCGCCGCCGACTGCGGTATTTGCCCCTGCAAGGCTGATTCCGCGAGATGCTCCGCCGAATTGTGAAGCTGCAAAACGAATATAGTCTTTGTAATAACCGAAAGCGTAGGGGTTGATTTGCTGCGCATTCACTTTTGTCGCCCCTAAAAGCAAAAGAGCAAGCGCGAAATAAAGAGGTATTTTCATGGCTTGAAAAATTTATTTGACAAAAATAGCTTGCGAAACTTTATTTTGCAAATGTTTTTTTGAATCAACGTTTCACAGAAGCATTTAGTTTGCGAAAACGGAATGTAACGTTGATTTTTGGGCGATGTTGTTCTGTTAAGACTTAAGAATAAAGGCACGCAAAAGGCAGAAATATAGATACTAAGGGAACAAAAATGAGCGGGGGAGCATTTTTCTGTTTTGTTCCGTCAGGCACTTGATTTTGGCAGAAAATCTACATAATTCTCGTTAGGAACAACATATTTTTGCCATTTTTTTCAAATCCTTGATTTAACAGCATTGACGTAAAAATTTAAAGCGTAACGCCGATTAAAGTAATATCATCGCGCTGCGGGCTGCTTCCTTGATGAATTTGCAGTGCTTTTTGAAAAATTTCTTTTTGTAAATTCATTTTTTTCATGGCGTTACCGGAAAGCAAAGCAAGGAGATTCTTTTTGCCGAATTTTTGCCTTTTTTCATTATTTTGGTCAGAAAATCCGTCAGACATGAGGTACAAATTCGCGCCTCGCGGCAAAACTATTTCTTTATTTGAAAACGCCTCGCCTATTTCGGAATTACCGCCCACATGAAAGCGACTGCCTTTTATTTCTGTCAAATTGCTGTATTCGTCGGCATAAAAAAGGTTTCTTTTTGCCCCTTCAAACAGTATGATGCAATGTTCTTCCGTTTTTCTGAAATAACAAACCATGATGTCCATACCGTCGTTATTATTCGTTTTTTCCTGTTTTAAGACAGCTTTTATCGCCGAATGTAAATTATGAATGATTTTTGCGGGCGACAAAATTTGATTAATTATCACCATTTCGTAGAGCAAAGTATTGCCAATCATGCTCATAAACGCACCCGGAACCCCGTGCCCCGTGCAATCGGCAAGTATCAAAACAGCACTTCCGTCTT
Source organism: Bacteroidota bacterium (assembly GCA_052033485.1). Taxonomy (GTDB): domain Bacteria; phylum Bacteroidota; class Bacteroidia; order Cytophagales; family Bernardetiaceae; genus JBPOJO01. The sequence continues at coordinate 5,930 of JBPOJO010000294.1, forward strand.
TCAAATCATAAAACCAATAAAAATCGCACGAAACAATGTCTGTCGGCAGGTAAAGGGCAAAAAAATCGGTAAAATAATTTTTCAAAGCACTTTCTTCCGGCAAAATTACTTCCTGAATCCTCAGCGCGTAACGAATGCTTGCTTCCAAGTTTTCCGTCGTGATTTGCAAATTTTGATTCACAAATTCAAGCATTCGATTGAGCGAAAGAAGCTCTTCGCGTTGTTGTTCAAGTTCGGTATTCGCACTCATAAGGGCTTCCGTGCGCCTCAAAACACGTTTTTCTAAAATTTCATTTTGTTCTTTCACCAATCGAATGTTTTCGCTGTGCGCCTGCTCTTTTTCTTTCCTCAAAACATTCAATCTGTCCCCTAATGCCAAAGAAAACATGATAATTTCCGCCGCAACACCGATGTACATGCCGTTTTGCGTAAAATAATTGTGCGGAAGCAGCCCGACAACCGTAAAAATCGTTACAAAAATTCCGAAAAACATCAACGACCACCCCAAAAGATAAAAACGCGCCGCTTTGTAGCCGCTTCGCAGCATAATAAAGCCTAAAATCCACAAAAAGAGGTAAAAAGGCATGACTATAAGCGGAAAAATTTGCATCAAAATAACAGTTTCGACCCCTAAAATATTGGCAATCGGAAACAAAACGCCTAAAATCAGCGAAAACGCCCATACAATTTTGCCGTACAGAGGTTTTTCTTGCCTCAAGTTGAGATATTGATGCACAAATATTCCCGCAAAAAGCATGAACAAGTTGTGCCAAACAAAATAATATTTGAAAAGAAAAGTCGGCGAATCGAATAAAACCACAAAAAACGGGTGATTATCAGCCGTTACGGTCAATAAACCGCTCAAAAGATAGCCGGCGTACCAAAAATAAATACCGTTGCGTGTAATGATTCCGAGCAATAAATTGTACAGCCCAAAAATCAGCAACATACCCATAAAACTCGCCGCCGTATAATCGGCAATTTCCTTTTCTGCCGTCAGAGCCTTTAATGTGCCGATTTTGAAAACAAAATCACGCGGCAGAGCCGATTCTATTCTGAAAAAATAGGTTTCGGACAGAGGCTTTTTTCCGAGTTGTATCCAATACATTCCGACGGGAAATTCCTTATTTTCTTTCGGACGCATCGTTCCGGTGCGAACGATGTCGGTGAAATTTCCGGTGCTGTCTGGGCGATAAAAGTCAGCTTTTCCGACCATCTGACCGCCTAATTCGAACCCAATGTCTTCTCCCGTTCGATTTTCAACCGTTACTTTAAACCAAATTCCGTTGCGTCCGGGCGGCAAATTGAACAATTTTTTTCCGTTTGCCGTAAATTGGGTTTGATTTTCTTGACTCAATATTTCTTCTATGGACAAAATACGTTGCGGCTCTTCAAAAAATTTAATATTGTGCCCCGCAAAATATATTTCATCGTTTTTTTCAACAACAATACCTTGATTTTGTGCCTGTAAAGTGTTGAAAATAAACTGAATAAACATAAACAGTAATATCAAAAAAAATGAGCGGTGCAATTTCACAAAGCTGTTGTTTTTACGTTTCTGTACAAAAAAGTATGCCGCAAAAATCATACATTATGCGATTTTTTGCAAAAAAAATCGTAAT
>JBPOJO010000060.1:0-2352 GCA_052033485.1 Bacteroidota bacterium
CAAAAAAAATCGCCTTTTGAAAGCAAAAAAAACACAATATTTGTCGGCAAAGTGCTGTCAAAACCTTGGTCAAAAACAGGTCAAAGTTATTGCGCACAAGGAAGTGATTACCTTGTTTTAAAATTGAACGGCAAGGGGCGCGAAATTGTTTTGGAAAATCAGTCCGGTGAAAACTTGGAAGGTTTTGTCAATCAAAACGTCAAAATTACGGGATATTTACACAAAAAAGCAATCAAAGCAGACCCCGATGTCATTTCACAACGACCTGTCGGCTCGGACGGCAACGAGGATTATTCTTGCGAAGTACTTGTTTTGACAAAAATAACTCTTCAACCTGAATAATTGGCTCAAAAATTCAAAACCTATAGGTCTTCAAAACCTATAAGGTCTTGAAGACCTTATAGGTTTGAGGGTGATTGGAAATGGTGTAGATTTCGCCGATTATTTTGCATATTTGCCCATGATTTGACGCGAGTGTTAAAATTCGCTGCGAATTGATTTTCTTTGCTGCGTTTCTTTTTTTTGAAAGTAAAAAAATATAATCATGTTTAGAATTTTGCTTGTTTTTAAGCTGTTTTTTTATTTTTTTTCACAAAATATTGCCGCACAAGAGGCGATTCCCGTAGGCGCGTGGCGCGTACACCCAAAACTTAACGATGCCCGAACGCTTGCTGTTGCCGGTGAAAAAATTTATTGTGCGTCCGAAACGGGCTTTTTTGTGTTGGATTCAGATAAAAAAACGAGCAAAATATTATCAAAATTAGATAATTTTTCAGACATCGGTATTTCGCGATTAGCTTATTATGAGGAAAAAAAATTGCTTTTTATCGCTTATTCAAACGGAAATATTGACATTTTTAACACCGAAACAGAAGACATTGCCAATATACGAACAATTTTCAACTACCGAAATTTGCCCGATAAGCGCGTTTTTGATATTTTTTTCTCCCAAAATGACGCTTGGCTTGCAACGGCTTTCGGAATTGTGGTGATAGATTTGGATAATTTTTCGGTCAAAGAAGATTTTTCAAACATCGGCGATGAGGGGGAGCGCGTGTCGGTAAATTCTGCCTTAATTTTTAAAAATCGCCTCTATGCTGCAACAGATAACGGATTGATTTACTGCGATTTAGCCGGAAATAATTTATGCAAGGATTTTGCACAATGGCAAAAAATTTCCTTTACGGAAGGTAAAAAAGTCAGTGCGATGTCCGGCAGCGGTGATAAATTTTTTTTAGGCATTGACGAGGTTGGTTTTTATGCTTTTGACGGCAACAATTTTTCCGCACTCGGTTTGAGCGGCGAAAATTTGTTTTTTTCCATACGCGAATCAGGTGAAAATGTCCTTATTTGCGCCGAAAGCGGTTTGTATCGCTATGCCCAAAGCGGCTTATTGAGTAAAATTAACACTGTTTTACCCGAAAACGCTCTTCAAGCCGATGTTGATGCGAAGGGAAATATTTGGGCAGCCGACAACAAAAATGGTTTGGTCGGCAATTCGGAAGGTAATTTTGCAATTTTTACCCCCAAAGGGACGTTTTTTGACCAAGTTTTTTCTTTGCGTTACACGGGTGAAAAAATTACAGCCCTTGCCGGTGGATTTTCGGCTGCGATGACCGCCGAAAAAAATGAAAAGGGCTTTTCGATGTTTTCCGGCGGAGAATGGGAAAATTTTAATCATCAGGGAACAGGCAAAAAAATACCGGCGATGAAAGATTTTGTTCGCTCGGTTTATTCGACAGCCGATAAAAAATATTATTTTGCCTCTTTCGGCAACGGAATTTTGGCGTATGATGAAAAAAACAATACTTTTGAACAACTCACGAGCGATAATTCTCCCCTGCCGAACAATCAAATTGTGGGTTTGGACTGTGATGAAAAGGGGAATTTATGGATAGCTTGTTATGCGTATAATTCGGGTGAAAAAGGTTTTTGGAAAAAAAGTTCGGACGGAAAATGGACGGGGTATTCTTTTCCGTATATTTCGGCACAATTTCCCAAAAACTTACTTTGCGATGCCTACGGCAATGTTTTGGTGCCGCTTTCGGATATTTTAGGCGGCGGTTTATTGGTTTTTAATGAAAAAGGTGAAAGTCGTTTGATGAATGAAGATGCCCTTGCGGGGCGTTTGGTCAGTGCGAAAATCAATGATTTAGCCTTAGATTTGAACGGAAATGTTTGGCTCGCAACCGATAAAGGACTGAATATTCTGTATTTTTCCGACAAGATTTTGGAACTATCTTTTGAAGCGCAACGCCCTTATTACAAAAATCGCCCGACGCTCAGCAGTGAAAATATCACCGCTGTTGCTTTTGACGGGGGAAATCGCGCGTGGATTGGCACGAATAACGG
>JBPOJO010000010.1:0-3901 GCA_052033485.1 Bacteroidota bacterium
CACCGCAGGCAGCACAACGGTCTTGATTTCGCCTATTTTTGACTTGTCTACTTTCAATGCAGGCAGCAAAGGTATTCTCAGTTTCGACAGAATTTTTGACATTGCAAAAGACGGAGACCGCGTTCAAGTAGTTTACACAACAAACCCGAACGCAGTACCGAACACAAACTTAGACGATGCCGCTTGGACAGGTGCAAATTGGCACAACTTACCGAACGGTTTTGACGGTTTGAAACAAGGTTGGAAACCTTCTCGTGAGCTTTTGACGCAAGTTTTCGGACAAGCGAATGTTCGTTTTGCATTTATTTTTGCATCAAACAACATTACGACTACTGACGGCGAAGGCGCGGGTATTGATAATATTTTCATCGGAAAAAGTGGTTTGACCGACTTGGCGGTAGCACAATTAACCTCACCGACAACGGGCGCAAATAAAATTTTGCCGCAAACCGTATCCGTCAGACTTGACAACGTCGGCGCGGGTGCCGTTTCGGGTGCGACAATGAAATACAAAATTTCAGGTCCGAACGGTGTACAAACTGCCACTCAAAACGTTACATTCGGTACGCCGATTGCAACCGGTAACTCCTCAACTTTTACCTTTGCAACACAAGCAAACCTTTCATTTGTAGGTACTTATCAATTTGAAGTTACTGCTGAAGTTACAGGTGATTTGTACAATCCGAGTAACACCGGTACTGCTACGACCGGTACGGCAACCGGCGACGGACACTTGTCGTTCGCGGTGGTTCACGAAGCACTTGCTCCCTTGTGCGGAAAATTCCCCGAAAACTTCAGCACTGCGTCAGGCTCAACTCCGCCTGCCGGTTGGTCGCAAAATACCTACACCGGAGACGCTGCTGATACTTGGCGATTTAATAATCCCGCTCCCCGCGCTACGCCTATCGGTATGACAGCCCCTTTCGCTATTTTTGACAGTGATAATTACAGTGATAACGGCTTGTTGGAAGATGTTGCATTAAATTCTAATTCAATGGATTTCAGCAACATCAGCACGGCTACTTTGCGCTTTAAATATTGGTTCTTCAATGGCTTTGGCGGAAGAGGTTTTGTTGAAGCTTCAAACAACGGCGGTTCAACATGGTACAAACTTGCGAATCTCGGCACAGGCGCAACCGGCGGAACAACATTGCCGACACAGGGTGCCGTTTCGGGAACTTCAACTGCTCCGACTGCCTCTTTGAGCATCAGCAACATCGCCGGCGGACAAGCGGATTTCAGGTATCGTTTCCGTTGGACAGGTGATTACAGTTGGTATTGGATGGTGGATAACATCGAATTTTGCCTTCCCGAACAACCTGCCTCTTTAACGGCAGAAGGCGGTTATCGCAAAGTGGTTAACGCCTATGTCGACTCTGTTAAAATTCAGTGGGAAGACCTCATTTTAAATGAAAACGGTTTTATCTTACAAAGAGCAACCGACACAACAGGCATCGGAAATTGGGAAGTTATCGCGGGAATCACCGAATTGCCGGCGGACACAACCTCATACATTGACCGTGCGGTTTTTGCCAATACTCGTTATTTCTACCGTGTTCAATATTCTTACAGCGGCGGTTTGTCTGATTACAGTAACCTCGCTTCCGCAATTATCGAACGCGAAGATAATCCGACTCCGGCTTATCAACCTGTTTTGACGGCAAAAGCGGATTATCAAAAAGCGTATTTGACATGGACGAAACCGCTTGACGCACACAACATTGCGAAATTTGAAGTTTATTTCGGTATCGAAGTCGACGGCGTTCCTTCTAATCCGAACGTTCGCATCGCTTTAACCGAAGATACTAAATTCACGGCAATCGGTTTGGTAAATGGTTTCAATTATAGCTTTATCGTTAAACCGGTTCTTGCCGACGGTAAATACTATCAAAACCTCACCAACATTGCTTATGCACGTCCTTCTGTCATTCTTGATGCAGAAGAATTGTCTAAACAATTCAATTTCAATGTTTATCCGAACCCGAACGACGGTAATTTCACCCTTGCTTTGGAAGGAAAACAATCCGAAAAATTGAACGTTCGCGTTGTTAATGTTGCGGGACAAGAAGTTTATGCTAAAAACTTTGGCTTCTTCAACGGAAACATGAGCGAAACAATTGATTTGAGCAGTGTTTCTTCGGGTCTTTATATTGTCATTGTCGAAACTGACGGCGGCATGATTCAAAGAAAAGTCAGCATCAACAAATAATTTTTTACACACGGGGCGAGTTTTTCTCGCTCCGTTTCACATTTTCTACAAACTAACCTTGATTTCACAATGAGAAAATTTTTTGTTTTGGCAATGGTGATGTTCACCGCATTTTCATTCACAGCTTGCAACAAAGGAACAGGCGTTGATAAAGCCTCTTTGGTTGCGCGCACTTGGTATGTTGTCGACGCTCGTTTCGGCACGGAAAAACCCTCAGAAGGACTTTTTGACGGATTTATGATGTCTTTCACGCCTGACGGCAAATATCAAGTAGCTAATCCGAACGCCGTACCCGCTTCCCCTACCCGCACAACGTCTAACACGGGAACTTGGTCTTTGAACACAGGCGGAACTGCCATTACTTTCGACGCTAAAACAGCACAAGAAAATCGCGTGAATATCATTTCTTTGGGCGGAAATCGCATGGAAATTGAATGGCGCGAAGAAAAACCGGGCAAAGTAGCGACTACTTATGCTTTTGTTTTGCAAGCAAAATAATGCTGAATAGTTTGTATAAAAAGCGGAAGAAAATTCCGCTTTTTTTTTAATCTAAAAATTGGAATGTAAAACGCCGTTTAGTGTATTTTTTTGTAAAAAAAGAAAAAAAATTGCATTTTCGCAGCCTAAGGCTACCTTACATTTTGTTTTAGGTTTTTATGTGAGCTAAAAATTTGCTTTTGGATATGAAATTGACAGAAATTATAGCTTTTTAGACCGGTATTTTTCATGTACCGCAAAGAATATTTATTTTTTTATGACATTTGCAAAAAAGAAAAACATTTTTTGGCGAATAGCATTATATTTGTATTTTTACTAACTTTGCGGCACGGGGTTTTAACGACGTTTTTTTTTGATAATTTTTGAATTTTTTCGGTGAATTAACCGTGTTGAGAAACGTAATTCGAGTTATTAACCAAAAATTTTTAACTTTTTTAATAGTTACATTATGGCATATATCAACCGTTTTTGGGTATTTTTTTTAGCTGCTTTGATGCTTTTCGGCTGTGAAGCCAAAACAGAAAGTTCGTCAAATGCCCTCACGCCTGCAAAAGGCGGCAGGTTTTACGGCGGGACGTTCCGTTTGAACGAAACAGAGTATATTCGCTCTCTTTTTCCGCTGAATATCGTTGATGCTTATTCTTACAGAGTAGCAACACAAATTTACGAAGGTCTGTTTAAATTTGACCAAAGTAATCTTCATGTAAATCCGTGTTTAGCAGAATCTTATTCCAAAGACGAAAGCAGTACGGTATATACTTTCAAAATTCGTAAGGGCGTAAAATTTCACGATGATGCTTGTTTTTCGGACGGAAAAGGACGTGAATTGAAAGCGGCTGATGTCGAATACATTTTCAAAAGAATTTGCACGCCGAACCGCGACAATCAGTCTTTTCACGTGTTTGACGGTGTTATCGTCGGCACAAGGGCGTTTTATGAGGAAGCTAAAAGCGGAAAAGTACCTGAAAAAATTGAAGGTATCTCCGTCATAGACGATTACACCATCGAATTTAAACTTGAAAAACCGAACGCACTTTTCTTGCATTATTTGGCACGTCCCGAAGCATTGGTGTTTCCGAAAGAAGCGTATGAAAAATACGGTGTCGAAATGCGCATCAAAGCCGTCGGAACAGGTCCTTTTATGATTTCGAGCATTGATGAAGATGTTGCGATTGTTTTGAAAAAGAACCCTGC
>JBPOJO010000183.1:0-3461 GCA_052033485.1 Bacteroidota bacterium
AAGCATCAAAAGGCGGCAATATGCAAGCAGCTTTGGCGGGTGATGTCGTTACGGACGCAACGCCGGGCTTTGATGAGCGCGGTCGCCCCGATGTTAATATGTTGATGAACACGGAAGGCGCGAAAAAGTGGAAAAAAGTTACCGGCGACAATATCGGCAATCAAATTGCCATCGTTCTCGACGGTTATGTTTATTCCGCTCCCGTTGTTCAATCTGAAATCGGCGGCGGTCGTTCGTCTATTTCGGGAAGTTTTACGATTGAAGAGGCAAAAGACTTGGCAAATATCCTCAAAGCAGGTAAGTTGCCCGCTAAAACGCGCATTGTTGAAGAGGCACTTGTCGGTCCTTCTTTAGGGGTTGAGGCACAAAAACAAGGTTTGATTTCTATCGCCTTGGGCTTTGGTTTGGTCATTATTTTTACCTTGATTTATTATGCAAAATCGGGTCTTGTTGCGAATATTTCTCTTTTGGTGAATGTCTTTTTCATTTTCGGTATTTTGGCGAACCTCAATGCGGCATTGACTTTGCCGGGTATTGCGGGTATCGTTTTGACTATCGGTATGGCGATTGACTCAAACGTTTTGATTTTTGAACGTGTTCGAGAAGAGCTGCGCGCAGGAAAAACCTTAAAAGATGCTATCAGCGGGGGCTATGACCGCGCTTTGCTCACGATTATTGACGCTAACTTAACGACATTCTTCACGGCGGTTATTTTGTTTGTATTAGGGGTCGGACCTATTCAGGGTTTTGCAACAACCTTGATGGTCGGTATCGCGTCATCGTTCTTTACAGCCGTTTTTGTGTCTCGTGTTTTCATCGAATTGTTGACGAAAAAAGGCGAAAAAACGGAAAATGCGTTCAGTATTCCCGCGACGGAAAATCTTTTTACCAATATCAAATTTGATTTTCTCGGAAAACGCAAAATTGCCTACATTATTTCGGGGGTGTTTTGTGTTTTGAGTATCGGTTTGGCATTGCGTCCGGGCGGTTTAAATTACGGTGTAGATTTCTTGGGCGGTCGTTCCTATGTGATTGAGTTCAAAGGTGCGGTTGTTCCGTCCGAAATTAAAACCGAACTCGGTAAAACTTTGGGAGCAGTTGAGGTGAAATCGTTCAACGGAGAAGAAAAAGTCAAAATTACGACGACTTTTATGACGGAAGACGAATCAAATGAAGCTGATGAAAAAGTTCAAAAAGCAGTTTTAGACGGTTTGGGTAAATATTCCTCACTTTCTCCGAAAATTGTGAGTTCCTCAAAAGTAGGCGCAACGATTGCCGACGACATAAAAAGTGCCTCTATGTTAGCGATTTCTGTTTCGCTTTTGGCATTATTTGTCTATATCGTATTGCGTTTCCGCAGATGGCAATTCGGTCTCGGAGCGGTTTTGGCTTTGGCGCATGATGCCGTTGCGGTTATCGGATTTTTTGCGATAGCGCATCTTTTCGGCATCAGCTTTGAGGTCGACCAAGTCTTTGTAGCGGCAATTTTGACGGTCATTGGTTACTCTATCAACGATACGGTGGTTGTTTATGACCACGTTCGTGAGCACATCAAAGACCCTGAGTATGCCGATGCAAAAGTTGCTATCAATGGGGCATTGAACAATACACTCGGACGTACATTTTTGACGACTTTAACAACGTTGTTGGTGGTTGTAACTTTGCTTTTCTTCGGAGGTGAGGTTTTGCGCGGATTTTCATTTGCCCTTTTTGTTGGTATCACTGTCGGTACTTATTCCTCGCTTTTCATTGCAAGCCCCTTGGTGTATGACACTTCAAAAGGCAATATGCAATCGCTTGCCTCTACCGAAGGTCGTTTTGTGAAAAAAGAAGATTATTTGGACTCAGAAGACGAAACCGAAACCGGAGACGTTAAAGCGTAATAAATTGATTATCAAACCTATAAGGTCTTTATGACCTTATAGGTTTTTGTTTCTTTCCTGAGCGTCTTCTTCCGCAAAGTCAATTCCGCCGAAAAAATGCAACATCAAGATTCGCGAAATGCGAAACGAAAATGGTACAAAAATAATGTTCGGCACTAAAACATTTATCATGTAAGTCGTCAAACTCGGCTTATCTGCCGTGAGCATAGTTGCAAAAAACATGAACACAAAAATTGCGACAGAAAACGCATAACTGAAATACATCGCCCCCCAAAAAAAGCCTTTTTCTACTTCATACAGCAAGCCGCAATGTTCGCATTTTTCATTCATTTTTGAAAAATTGAGACTTAATGCACTGTTTCTGAACATTTTACCCTCTCGGCAACGCGGACAACTACCGCTGAGTATAGCTGAACTTCGACTTTTTTTCATGCCTTTTTTTTGTATTTTTGTACCACAAATAGCCGATAATGGCAATCGCAAGATAGGGCATCGAAAGTAAATAGAGAATGCCGACATTGAGATTTGATGACGAAATTACGCCGTTATTTGCATTGTTTTCAATGCTTGCTCTGCACATTGCGCACTGCGAAAAAATATCTTCGGAAAGGGCAAAAAGCAGCATAAAAAGTGTGATTTGAAAAATTATTTTCATAAAGCAGGATAATAAGGCAACATGAAAAGATAGACAGAAACACCCGAAACAGCTACATAAAGCCATATCGGATAGGCAAAACGCACAACAATGCGATGTTTTTGCGATTGCTCACCGAAAGCATAATATAGCGCGAACAAGACAAGCGGAACGACAACGACGGATAAAACAATATGCGTCAAAAGCACAAAAAAGTACGCAGGGCGAAGAAATCCGACTGCAGCTTTTTCTTTTTCATCAACAATTTTGTTAAAATCAGCATCTCCGAAAAATAATTGCTCACTTTGAAAATGATAAACAAGGTAAGAAATCAAAAATAAACCGGACAAAAAAACAGCCGAAAGCATCATGTTTCGGTGCATGCGGTAATTTTTTTGCTTTACGGCAAAAAGGGCAAAAAGCAAAGAAACGGATACCGAACTGTTTAAAACGGCGTTGAGGTGCGGCAAAAAACGAACGTCAAAATCGCCGAGTTTGCCCGATTGCGGTGCAAAAATCAACAAAAAAACGATGCTCGGAATCAAAACGGAAGTTAATATTATGGCAACATTGACGATTTTGTTGTTTTCTTTTGTTTTTAAAATCATTTTTTTGATATTTACGTTTATCAAAACAAAAATACGGTTAATCATTTCTTTCAAACAAAAAATGGAAACACTTGTTTAATTTTTGAAAAAAAAACCTTTTTGCGGTCGTCTGTCAGAGGTTTGACTGTCTATTTTGAGCGGAAAATGCTTTTGACAAAATCTTTGGGCTATTAGAATGAAGTAAATTTCTTTTCATTTTTGATGCTTTTCTTTTGCAAACAACATTCAAAAATCACAACTTTTTATGAATCAACTTCTCCACACATTTCGTTTTGCCCGAAAAATTAATTCCGATGAGGTAAATTTCTTTTCCTTGTCCTAAAAAAGGTTTGTAAT
>JBPOJO010000345.1:0-2226 GCA_052033485.1 Bacteroidota bacterium
ACGGCTCTTTTTATACGGCTTTCGTGCTTTCTGAGCGTGATTATTACGCCTACGGGCAGGTGATGCGCGGGCGTACACATGAGGATGTGCGCTACCGATATGCGTACAATGGTAAAGAATTAGAGGAAGATTTAGGCAAAGGATTGACGGATTTTGGCGGCAGAATCTTACATACATGGGGCGGTTTTTGGCTCTCCGTCGACCCGCTCGCAAGTAAATATCCGATGTTTTCGCCGTACGTGAGTATGGGGGCGAGTCCGATGATGTTGGTGGATTGGGACGGAGAGGAAGGAATAATTTATTTGCTAATTGCAAAAGATAAAAATGGAAAAGCTGAGATTTCACAGGAAACAGCTAAAAAAATTGCCGACTTTGCGAATCAAATTTACGAAGCAATGGGGGTAAATGCCAAAGTTGTAGTTTTTGACGAAAATCAATACGGAAAATTTGACACGCGTGGTATGGATACGCATGATAATGTGGCTGTAATCGGAAACAATAGAAGTAATATAGTTACTACTTTAAGTGGGTATGCTCCGGCTTTCACTGATGCACAAGGTGAGAATTTTATAAATGAAACTCCTGCTAACATAGAACGTGCCTCTAATCCTGTTAACAGAACAGGTGGATACGGGATTATGATAGATTATGATGATATCCCAAGGGGCTTAGATTCTCAAGCTATCTCAACCAATTGGTGTAGAAAAAAAGAAGATTGTTTAAATCCCGCTTTGGTAGATGATGCTGAGTTTGCAGGTTTTACGCTTGTGCACGCTTCCGGGCACAATGCAGGCTTAAACCATAAAGGGATTGACAACCTGATGTCGGAAGCAAAATGGATTGCAATTAAAGTAATGGACAATAGTCCGGGAACCGATATTTATTTTGATTTAGTCTTAAGTGAACCTGAAAATGTGAAAGAGTTCAACGAACGATATGGAAAAGGAGAACCGCGTGATAACTACAAACTTAACTTGTGGAGAAATGGAGTTTCAACCCCGCCTTATTCTCCTCAGCATTTTGAACCTTCTAAGCCTAAGTTATTTTCAACCATTGATGAAAAATAAAAGTATACAAAATGCTCAAAATGCTCAAAATACTTCTCTTATTCACTCTTCTCTGCTCTTATAACAAGAGGACAGATGAGGGATTCAAGCCGCTTAATCCTTCTGCAAATCTGAGGGATTTATTCGCGAAAAGTAGCCATTATCCTTTATTGCTGACTTTTAGCAGGTCGACTGACATCGATTTTGAAATATACCCTGCCCCCAATCTATTGATTAACTACCAAGAAGAGCAAACTTACGAAAATTTTCTATTGACGTCTCCTATTGAAGAAGCAAATCTGATAAAAATTGCTAAAATCCTGACAGATTGTACGGGTTATTTGCAAGTTATTCTTTACAAGGGTTATGTGAGGTATATAAAAATTGCACCTGAAACTTATGATGTCTCTATTTTTAAAGAAATTGTATTATTCAAAAAAAACAAAGCCTTGGTTGTAAATAATTTCGTATTTGATTCAATTCCTGATTTTTCTGACACGGAAATTCAGTATTTTGATTTATCATTTACAAGAATAAAACAAACTTTTGACTTTGCTAAATTTCCAAAAGAATTAGAGCTTCTTGAATTGTTTAACACGGGAATTACATCGTTTCAGAATTGTGATAAAGTGAAAAAAATAGCATATTTAGTCATTGCACTAAATAATACAGCAGATATTGGCTGCTCGTCTGATAAGATAAATTTTTGCGTTGGTTGTTACCCGTTTGAAATGACTTGGCAAATATTTGATGGTGATAAAAAACTAAGAAAGAAAAAGGAAAAAGAATTTTATGAGTTTGTACGCAAAAGTCCTAAGCGATTAAACTATCCAATGCTGCCATAATTTTGTTAGAAAAGACGGCGCAACATCGGGCAAAAATAAATTTTTTTCAAAAGACGTTTTTTCATTTTCTTTGCACTATTTTAGCGGCGAATACCAAAGTATTACGGGTATGGCTCTTGTAGCTCCTTCATTTACAAGTCTTTACAACGGCAATATCGGTTCGATGAGTACGAAGTTGTCGCTGTTTGCGAATCTGACAAGGAATTTACGATACGACCAACTCAATCGTTTGAAAAGTGTAGAGAAAACAGAGCTTTTTCCACAAAAATCCCTATCTTTGCCCAAAGAAAAAAATATGCGCAGATTTTTCAATACATCGGGACCCAATATCCCCC
>JBPOJO010000706.1:0-3348 GCA_052033485.1 Bacteroidota bacterium
TCAATTTTTGAGCGATAACCCCGCCGAGTTTGTCGAAAAATTGCACTTAAAATGCGGTGATATTTTAAGAAATTCGGAAAAAAGCACTCGTAAAATTTCGGAACAAATTACCGAAATGATTTTTGCTCGTAAAACCGAAAATGCCTTAACAGAGCTGCTTGTTTTTTTTAAAAAACATGACCCTGATACGTATGAAAGCCTTAAAATAAAGGAAAGTACCTTGAAAGATATTAGGGAAAAAACAGCAAAACGCCTTTTTACAGACGAAAAAGCCGAAGTGGAAATCAACAATTTTTTAGAGGATTTGAAGTTTTTTTTAGGGATTGTCAGAGAAATTGAAAACGGAAAATGACGGAAGAAAAATTATATCGCTTTCCGGGCATAAAGCCCTTTGAGGTGTCGGAGGAAAAACTTTTTTTCGGACGAAAAGAGGATATTATCAGGCTGTACAAAAAAACGCAAATTGATAATCTTTTGGTGCTTTTTGCCAAATCCGGTTTGGGCAAAAGTTCGCTTTTACTTGCCGGTTTTATTCCCTATTTGACTGCACAAGACCCTAACGCTGCCGCCGTTTATATTCGACTCGGCAATGCGGGCACGGCTGAAAAGCAAAAAAGTGATTTGTGTGATGCCTTGTTGCGAAAAGTTGAAACGGCTTTTCCCGATGCCGATGTGAATGCCTCGATTCTTGAAAAAGTCGGCGGCGATAACCGCGCTTGGAAACTATTTAAGGCTATCCAAAAGCAAAATATTGAAACGGTATACCTTGTAATTGACCAAGCAGAAGAAATTTTTACGTATGAAAGTGCTTCCGCACGTGCGCTTGCGGCACTTTTTTCTGATTTATTAAGTCCTTATCACCCTGTTGAAATTTCCTGCAAGTATCAAGAACTTTACGCTGAATACAAAATCAGCGACGATGAATTTGATTTTTTGGACAAACCTCTCAAAATTAAAATCATTTTTGCGGTTCGTTCCGACAAATTAAGTCTTCTGAATAAGCTAAATTCAGAATTGCCCGATATTTTGCGCGAATGTTTGGAATTAAAGCCTCTCACGCGCTCGCAGGCAACGCAGGCGATTCGCGAACCTGCACGTGATACGACTTTGAATTTGTGGAGCTCGCCTTATGAAATTTCCGATTCTGCTTTGGAAAATATCCTCAATTTTTTGAGCAAAAACGACAAAAAGCCGATTGAATCTTTTCAACTGCAAATTATTTGCAGACATATTGAAAATCTTGTCATTGAAAACGGCTATTCTCTTGTGGAGTGGGAACATTTGGGCGATGTTTCGGAGATTTTGCAAAATTATTACGACGTAGAAATACAAAAATTGCCTACGGAGGAAGACAGAAATTTAGCCCAAAAATTGATTGAAGAAGGTTTAATTTTGGAAGAAGAAAGCCGCAGAATTAGCCTGCTTGATGCCGTAATCAGGCGAAATTTTGCTGTTTCGGAGGATTTATTGGAAAAACTCGAACAATCGCGCCTGATTCGAAGCGAACCGCATCTCGACGGCGGATACCTTTACGAACTCAGCCATGACACGCTCATTGAGCCTATTTTGCGCTCGCGAAAAAAACGTTTGCAAGTGAATGATATTCATTTGGGCGAAAGTCGTCGTTTGCGCAAAAAATATATTTTTTTATTGGTTGCTGTGTTGTTTTTGGGCAATCTTGTTGTCATTTATTGGTACTTTCAGTACAAAAAAAAGGACGAAAAATTAGAATATTTTAGGGTCGAACAGGAAAAACAACAAGACGCGCCGGCAGTAAAAGAGCAAGTGCAACCTTTGAAAGAAGAGATTGACCGTTTGAATGCCGAACTCGACAAATACATGAAGCGCGTGCAACAATTTGAGCAGGATTCGCTCAAAAAACGCTATACGCTGAATACTTCGGAAACCATTTTGAAGAAAAAAATTGTCGCGATGCTTATGCAGCGTGATGAAAAATTGCGCGAATACGATAATTCGATAAAGGAATTTCAAAAATTCAAAAGCAGTATGCAAAAAATCGATTCTTTGGTTGCTGCGAAATTGAAAAATGTCGAACTTTACCGCGATGTTTCTTACTTTGAAAATTTAAACAGGGCGATTATTCAACCCTACAAAAATTTTGCGGCGACGATTTTTATTCCCGAAAAAAGAATCGCGAAGGTCTACGAAGACGATAAACACAACAATATTATTATCATTTCGCAAGAAATTGCTGAGATTGAATCGGCAATTATTGACAATGAAAAAGCTTTGGCGAACTACAAATACCAAGCGAACGAACTGTCCCTTCGCCTTAATAATGCCATTTATTTGGTCGAATTAGCCGATGAAAAGGATTTTAAATCCTTGAAAGATAATTTGTTAGATGTTGTTAAAATAAAAACGGCGAATGCCACAAAATCAAATTTCAAATGAAAAAAGTATTTTTTTTGTTCTTGTTTTTTTGTTTTGTTTTTACAAAAAATATTACTGCACAAACATTGACTTTGCAAGAACTGACCGATTTTTTTGCGTGGAGCGATACGCTCAAAATTGACAAAGTTATGGAGCAAAAAGATTGGGTGTACATGAGTTCGGAAAACGAGGACAGCAATCAGGTGGATATTTGGATGAAAGAAAGGCAACAAGGGCATGTCGTACAAGCAATGTTTGTTTTGGTTTCAAATAAAGTAAAAAAGGGCAATGCTCATAATCAAGCAACCCTACATTTGCTTAGTATTCAGCATTTTGCAGAATTGCAAGATGAGGCAAGTCGGCAAGGTTTTTCGCTTTTCAAACAAGAGCAGGTCAATGAAAACAAACAAGCCGATTATTGGAAAAATGACAAATTTTTACTCATTTTTATTCACGAAAAAGGCAGTGAATTGCCTTACAAAGTGATGATTGCACATTTGTCAAAAAAATAATGTATCGCAAGCATCTTGCTTGCGAACAACAGCAAATTTAATTTGAAAAAAATGGCTTACGAATACCTCACGGAGGCATATTTGGAAAAATTTATTTCGCAGGCATTGTCGGAAGATATAGGCGCGGGCGATTTTTCGACGCTTTCTTCCGTTCCCGCCGGCGCGAAAAACAGGGCGAGAATGATTTTAAAAGACGAGGGCGTTATTGCAGGAATTTCTTTAGCCGAAAAAATTTTCAAACAATTTGATGCTGATTTGAAAGTTTCTTGCTTGCTGCACGACGGAGAAAAGGTCAAAAAGGGCGATATTGCCCTCACGGTTGAGGGGAGTGCTCGCTCAATTTTGTCAACGGAAAGGCTTGTTTTGAATTGTGCACAGAGAATGAGCGGCATCGCAACCCTCACCAATAAAGCCGTCGCACAGCTTGAAGGAACGAAAACCA
>JBPOJO010000335.1:0-3066 GCA_052033485.1 Bacteroidota bacterium
CATTTATTTTTATCACAGCAATAATTTTTTATTTTTCAATTCCCCCACGTACTCCTGTCAAGACTTCTGTATTGAATAGCCTCCGCAATGTGGTGAATTTCAATGCTTTCCTTGCCTTCCAAGTCTGCAATCGTTCGCGAAACTTTGATGATTCGGTCAAATGCCCGCGCGGAAAGTCCGAGTTTTTGCATCGCATTTTTTAACAACATTTTGCCCGCGTCGTTAATGACACAAATTTTTTTGGCAACCTGCGAAGGCATCATCGCGTTCGAATACACACCGCTCATTTCTTTAAACCGCTCCGCTTGTATCTCCCGCGCATTTATCACGCGCCGCCTAATCTCCGAACTGTTTTCGTTTTTGCGATTTGCCGTCATTTCATCAAAAGTTACCGGCGTAACCTCAACATGCAAATCTATCCTGTCTAAAAGCGGACCGCTGATGCGATTGAGATAACGATGCACGGAACCGGGCGGACAAACACAGTCCTTTTCAGGGTGATTGTGATAGCCGCAAGGACAGGGATTCATGCTCGCAATCAGCATAAAATTGGCAGGAAAATCAACCGAAACTTTCGCCCGCGCTATCGAAACGCGCCTTTCCTCCAAAGGCTGCCGCATCACTTCTAAAACCGTACGCTTAAATTCGGGCAATTCGTCGAGAAATAAAACGCCGTTATGCGCAAGCGAAATTTCACCCGGTTGCGGAATCCCGCCGCCGCCGACCAATGCAACATCGCTCACCGTGTGGTGCGGCGAACGAAAAGGACGCTGAGAAACCAAAGTGCCGTTCGTGATTAATTTGCCCGCTACGGAGTAAATTTTAGTAGTTTCTAATGCCTCATGCAAATTCATAGGCGGTAAAATTGTCGGCAACCGGCGCGCCAACATCGTTTTTCCGGCGCCGGGCGGTCCTATCATAATGACATTGTGCCCCCCTGCGGCAGCTATTTCGAGGGCGCGTTTGATGTTTTCTTGCCCCTGCACATCTGCAAAATCCACATCAACAAGGTTTTGCGATTCCGCAAATTTTTCGCGCGCGCAAGATTTAAGCGGCTCAATCGTGCGCGTCCCCTCAAAAAACTCAATCGCTTCCATGAGGTCATTGACGGGAATAATGTCTAATTGATTGACTATCGCGGCTTCTTCGGCATTCGCAGCCGGCAAAACAAAGCCTTTTAAACCCTTTTTACGCGCTTCAATCGCAATCGGCAAAACGCCCTTTATCGGACGCAAACCGCCGTCGAGCGCAAGTTCGCCGAGAATGGCGTATTGAGCAAGTTTATCCGTTTTAATTTGGTCGGAGGCTGTTAAAACGCCTAATGCAATCGGCAAATCGTAAGCAGAACCTTCCTTTTTGGTGTCGGCAGGTGCTAAATTGACGACAACTTTTTGGCGCGGCATCATAAATCCGAAATGTTTGATAGCAGAATCTACTCTTTGCTCACTTTCGCGCACCGCGCTGTCCGGCAAGCCGACTATCCAAACTTTTGTCCCTTTCAAAATATTCACTTCAACTGTCGTCAACGTCGCATTTACGCCCAAAACACTGCCGCCGTAAGTTATTGCCACCATAAAAAAACGGATTAAAAAATTAAAATAAAGCCAAACAAAGCAAAAACCAATAAGGTCGGGAAGACCTTATTGGTTTTAAAAGAAGGAAAAAAAGTCTTAGGCTTCCGCAGCAACGGCTTTTTTGGCAAAATTTTTCGCTACAACTAATTCTTTTCCGCCGCCTGAATAATCATAAAAACCTTTTTTAGATTTCGCGCCCAAGTGTCCTGCCGTAACCATATTAACCAACAAAGGACAAGGAGCGTATTTCGGATTGCCGAAGCCCTCGTAAAGCACGTCCAAAATAGCTTTGCAAACGTCCAAACCGATGAAATCAGCTAATTGTAAAGGACCCATCGGGTGAGCCATGCCGAGTTTCATCACGGTATCAATTTCTTCAACACCCGCAATTCCCTCATAAAGCGTGTAGATTGCCTCATTTATCATCGGCATCAAAATACGATTAGCGACAAATCCGGGGTAGTCATTCACTTCAACGGGCACTTTTCCGAGTGTGCGCGAAAGCTCCATAATTTTGGCACAAACAGCATCGGAAGTGTCAAAACCACGAATAACTTCGACAAGTTTCATCACCGGCACAGGGTTCATGAAGTGCATTCCGATAACTTTATCGGGGCGTTTCGTAACCGCAGCAATGCGTGTGATGGAAATAGAAGACGTATTTGAAGCCAAAATAGCCTCCGGTTTTGCGGCAGCGCATAAAGATTTGAAAATATTGAGCTTAATATCAACGTTTTCGGTTGCCGCTTCAATAATTAGGTCAGCATCAGCCACGCCGGAAACCATGTCCGTAGAGGTTTTAATATTCGACAAAGTTGCTGCTTTAGCCGCTTCGTCAATGCTGCCTTTTTTAATTTGACGGTCAAGATTGCCGCCGATGGTCGCCAACGCTTTTTCGAGTGCGGCTGCCGAAAGGTCAATCAATGACACGGAGAAACCTGATTGAGCAAAAACGTGCGCAATGCCGTTGCCCATCGTGCCCGAACCGATAACTGCTATTTTATTCATACTATTTGAAAAAATTTTGTAAAAATATCAGGGCAAATATAAAATTATTTTTCTGAAAAGCAAAAAAACATCAAAAATTTTGCAGTTAAATTGCCGCAACGAAAGCGAATTACTGCTTGAAAGGCTTGAAAGCGATATTTAACACACTTTTTGCGGCGATTCATTATCAAATATTTAATCAGCAGAAGATGAGTTTTTTTTCACACTGTTAGCCGGCGTGTACCGCGAGCTTTAGCTTGCGAATTGAAGAAACAAGTTATGTAAGGTAGCAAGCTAAAGCTCGCGGTACATTCCGGCAAGTCGCAAGCTAAAGCTCGCGGTACATTCCGGCAAGTCGCAAGCTAAAGCTCGCGGTATATTCCGGCACAATGTCCTTGCTCGCTCCAAGCTGTTCTTCAACAAAGGTCTGTAAATTATTTTTTTCTTCTGCGATACAAACATTTTTGAATCAGCAGGTTTCGTGTTGCTCGGGGGCGATGGTGTT